>JBBRGG010000068.1:0-14892 GCA_038240875.1 Phycisphaerales bacterium
CCAGCTTGCAGAAATACAATCGCTTGCGCACGATCTTCCTCGGGCAATTCGTGGCTAAGTGTTTCGATGAGGCACTCAAGCGCGTTGCGTAAATCTTCTACCGGTGCCCGGCGCGCCTCGATCCCCATCTTCGCCCACGAAATCTGTTCCGCGAACAACGATGGCTGCCCAGCGGCCAGAGCGGCGGCAAGATCAAGCAAGCGGCCATGCATCGCGTTGCGCCATTTATCCAGCGAGTCTGAGCCGTACCGCATCAACGATTCTGGATACCGCGCCATCAGCATGCACGCCGCGTGATCTGCCAACTGCGGGGCGGTCTGCGTCAAAAGCTCGGCTAGAAACTGCCCCTGCAATTGGTCCTGCCACTCGTGGTCAGAAGTGCTGACGCGTGAAGGCCCCGGTATAAAAAGATCGTGCTTAGCCATGAGAGATGAATGAATACTAACAGTTATAGAGCTTGTTTCGAGTACGTTGCACGACCGATCCAGCAGTAAGTTGATAATTCGAGCGTTGAATAACCAAGAACCCTGCATAGGAAACGCGATCGCGCGCTACGCCCTGTGTGTATGGTACCATGTTGCCCGAACTGATGCAGCCTGAGAACTCGTACATGATCTTAATCGAACACCGCGGCCGGAACGATTCACCGAGTACTGGCTTCCCAGAAAGATTGTCTGACTATGCAACGAATATGCTCTACTGATCAAGGTGTTGCGCCGTTGCAAAGAACCACCAGGCCTACATACATTCACACTCGCGGACAATCGATGTTGATTTGGAGCCTTAACGCTAGATAAACACTGAATTATTCGTTTGCTGGATTTGGTTTGCTGGATTTGGTTTGCTGGATTTGGTTCGAGAGTTGAGTTGTCTTGATGCGCGTCGTCCGGTAAATCGCCTCGTCCTGATCGCAACTGGAGCCTGCATGGCCTCGGTCCTCTCAATCCCGCAGACCGTTCGGCATGTGCGGAGGTACGCCGAGATCATTTCTATTTTGGGCAAGCATGGCTTGCGTGACGTCATCCAAGAACTCGGCCTTGATCGCCTCGTCGAACGCGGGATCACACTGGTCTCACGTGGCGAACCCGAACCCGGACTACATCACCTCTCCCGCATCGTCCGCATCCGCCGAGCCATGGAAGAACTCGGACCCACCTTTATCAAGCTCGGCCAAGTCCTGGCAACCAGGCCCGACCTCATCCCGCCAGCCTGGGCCAGGGAACTCGAACTTCTCCAAGATGATTGCCCGGTGGTTGATTACGCCGACATCCGCGCACGCCTCGAAGGAGCCTTTCACGGACGCGTGGATCAGGTCTTTGCCGAGATCGACATCGTGCCCCTCGCCGCCGCGTCCATCGGGCAGGTCCACCGCGCCAAGCTTCACGACGGCACGCGCGTAGTCATCAAGGTACTTCGCCCAAAGATTGAAGAGATCACCCGAACCGACATGGAGATCCTCACCGATCTCGCCGCGATCATCGAAAAACGCGTCCAGAACTCCGGCATCAACCCGAGCGAAGTCGTCCGCGAATTCTCTCGCGAGCTTGCCAAGGAAGTCGACCTGACGCACGAAGCTCGCGCGACTGATCGCTTGCGCAACGCCTTCAAGGACGACCCGCGGATCGTCTTTCCTTTGGTGTATTGGGACGCGTCCGCGCGAACCGTCCTCACGCTCGAAGAAATTGTCGGCGTGCCACTCTCCGACACCGAGGCCGTCGGCGCGCTCCCTCTCGAAGAACGCAAGGCGCTGGTGGAAGCTGGCGCCGACGCGGTACTACGGATGTGCCTAGAACAAGGCTTTTTTCATGCTGATCCGCACCCGGGCAATCTCTTTGCGCTCTCGGAAGGCCGCATCGGCTTTATCGATTGTGGCATGACCGGGCAACTCGACGCAAAGACCGCCGAACAACTTGCTGATCTTGTCTCGGGTGTGGTTTCGGGCGATTCCGACGCGGTGATCGACGTAGTCGGCGTTCTTGCCGACGCCGAGCTTGAAACACTGGAAGATCGCACCTTCCGCGCCGACGTGCGCGATTTCGTTTCGCGCTTTCAGAACGTGCCACTTGATAAGCTCGATATGGGCCAATTGCTCGGCGAGTTTTTCAATAAGCTTCGCGAGCACTCCCTTACATGCCCAGGTGACATGGTTCTGTTGATTAAGGCTCTCACAACCATCGAAGGCGTCGGCGTCCGCATCGACCCGTCCTTTGACATGATCTCTCGCGCCAGGCCTTACATCGAAAAACTTGTACGCCGCCGCTATGGCGTGGCGGCAATGGGCGAACGCCTGCGGCACGCGACCGCTCAGTACGCCGAACTCGTCGAAGACATGCCCAAAGAGGTTCGTGGACTGCTCAAGCAAGTTCGGCGAAACCGCCTCGCTATCAACCTGGAACACCGCGGCTTGACCCGCCTCACCCACACCATCGAGCACGCCAGCCGAAACATCTCCTTCGCCCTCATCATCTCAGCAATGCTGGTGGGCTCTTCGATCCTTGTCCTTGCCGACCGCTCTCCCACATCCTGGATGCTCACGGCGCTGGGCGTTGGCGGTTTTCTCGCCGCGGCGGTCCTGGTCATCTTGATCGTCATCAGCAACCGCAAAATGCGCGAGTGATGCGCGACCTTCAAAGTCAGGCCTTCGAACCACGCATGCGTTCAGCAAGCTTGGGTAGTACATGGTAAATAGCTTCTTTTCCTCGCTTGCTTGTTATCATTAAGCGAAGTTTGACGAGTTCTTGCAAGTCGGCGCGCGCAGTTCGTAGTGTAATGCCATTCGAATACGCATGCGATTTCACGGTATATCCAGTTCCTGAATGACGAAGCGAGTGTTCCAGTAATAATCGCTGTCGAAGATTGATTCCCCTTGCAACCTTCAAAATGGCTTCACTGCGGTCAATTCTGTCTTGCTCTTGCTTCAGGTGCTGGGACAAGCGATCCAAAGCCTGTTCGATAACTCGAAGTTTGTACACAACAAAGTACGTCAAATCACCTTGATCAAGCTCGGTATCGATGTATGCCTGTGGATATTTTGCAAATCCTTTGCGAATGATCTCGGAGATTGCAAGGTACTCGAAAATCGTGTACCCGTGCCGTAATGCGTACCAGTAAAAGATTGCGCGTGCCGTCCGGCCATTGCCGTCGACGAACGGGTGCTCATACCCAATCATGAAGTGCAGGATCGAAGCCTTGACAAGCGGATGCAAAAAGTCCGCTTCGTTATGGTTGTTGTTCGCAAATTCGCACAGGGCTTCAAGCCGAGCAGGCAATTGGTCCGCAGGTGGCGGCGTATATACTGGCACGTTGTCACGCTCATCCCACACACGCACATCTTCACCCGACTGGCGTAATCGCCCACGCTCTTCGTCCGGGTTAGTTCCATTCGTCAGTAATGCTTGCAGCTCGATGAGCATCTCAACAGTTAACGGTCGATCTGTCCATTTCTTGACCTGCTGCATCGCAAGGTAATTGTTCACCACCATGCGCTCGCCCTTGGTCTTTGGCGGCCTGTCTGCTCGTAGCATTTCGACGGCGTTCTTCCGCGTTATCGCCGCGCCCTCGATAATCGATGATTCTGCGGCTTCATCCATCAATGTCTTGATACGAAACGTGAGCTTGCGATCCTCATCAGCTATCGATCCTGTTCGTGTCGAGTCAAACGCCACCGTTCCACCACCTGTAGCGCGATCAATTCGATGAACAATCGCACTTACAAGTGCGTCGTGCGAAAACGAAAATGGTGACCCATCGTTCTGCCTAACTGAGGGCATCCAAGACCGCAAAAATCTTTGAAACTTTGTAGCGTCCCATACTTCATACGGGTCGAGGCCTAGGTCCATTGCGATAATGCGAATCTTCCTCCAAGGCCGATAATCGTTCCACAAAACAGCGTATGTTGGATCATTCTTCAGCTTGATTGCATTTGCAGATGCCTTCGCCAAGCGATTCGTATCTCTCGGGCTGTTAAGCAGACTTGGCGGTATTGCTTCGCGATCCATACTGATACTTCCTGATAGTTTTCGGAAAAGTAACAGTAACGAAGGCGGAACGTCTCGTCAATTGGTAATTTTCTGATTTGTATCAGGAAGTATCAGTTCTTTAAACTCATGTAAAACAAGCTCTTACGGTCGTGTGCTTCACCCAACCGTCATCACAACCTTGATCCCTTCGCCCGAGATCATCGTCTCGTGCGCCTTCTTAAACTCTTCCAGCGGGAACTCGTGCGTCACGATTTCCGACAGTTCGAGCTTGCCCGAAAGCAGCAATTCTTCCATCTGGTACCACGTCTCAAACATCTTTCGGCCATTGATCCCTAGTAGCGTCAAGCCCTTAAAGATCACCAGCCTGTTAAAGTCAAAGTTTGGCGTAGGCCGCTTGAATAACCCGAGCAATGCCGCCGTCCCGCCATTGCGTAGCGACTCAAGCCCTTGCTCTAATGCTGGTGCCGCGCCAGACATTTCCAGCAGCACGTCTGCGCCCTCGCCCCGGCACGACTTCTTGACCTCGCTCACCCACGAATTGTCTCGCGGGTCAAACGCTTCAATCGCGCCCAACTTCTTCGCCAACGCACGACGCCTGGGATCTATATCCGTCGTGAAGATTCGTCCTGCGCCCGCAGCCTTAGCGACCGTCACCGCCATCAACCCGATGATGCCCGTGCCGGTGATCAGCACGCTTTTGGCGCTCACGCCCGCGGCCATCACCGTGTGCACCGCATTGCCCAAAGGATCCATCACCGCAGCAATCGTATCCGGAATCGACGCGTGCACCGGCCAGACATTCTCTTCAGGTACGCACACATATTCCGCAAAGCACCCGTCGCGATCAATGCCGATAATCTTGGTATCCCCGGCGATGTGCGCGTTACCCGTGCGGCTGTTAAAGTCCGTCCACGACGTGATGTGCCCCTCGGCGCTCACGCGCTGCCCCGGTTTGTATTTGGTCACTGCTTCGCCGACAGTTCGAATGACACCAACGAATTCATGCCCGGTGACGATGCCTACGGGGATGCGCGAAGCCGACCACTCGTCCCATTCCCAGATGTGCCGATCCGTGCCACAGATCCCAACCTTGCTCACGCGAATAAGCACGTCGCGCTTCCCCACCGTCGGAATCGGCCTGTTGTTCACAAACTGAAGCTCGGGCCCGTCGTGATGCTTCACCAAGGCCCGCATCGTCGTTCGCGTCGAGGAGGCAATCGCCGTGGACGTAGAAAGTGCGGTCATCGCGGGCCTTTCAAGTGTGTGAAACTCTTCGTTCGCGTTCATGCACGCGTCGCGTCTGCACATTCAATTAAGATGCAAGTGGTGGGTAACACGTTCTCACCTTTGAACATGATGATATGGGGCCTAAACACTTCCTCGGCTGGCTTCCTTCTTCAATCTCCACACCGACCCGCCGAGCGCACCCAAAGGTTCCTGCAAACTTCGCTATCGCCCTCGCCGCTGCCGCCCACGCTCATCAACTTACCTCGATACTCTCCCACACATGTCTCGATTCTCCTCGGCCAACCCCGCCCTCGTCCAAAGGCCAACCAGCCTTTCTTATATCTACATGGCTGCTAAGCCCAACGGCAGCCGACGCTTCGGCGTTCGTCAGGCTCGCGATCGACGTGCCTTGCTCGATCAACTTCGCAGGGAACGCCTCGTCCCGCTCCAAACCTGGACGCTCCCCGCCTCCTTTTCAACCTCCTCCGGCGAAGTCGGCCTCAAAGACCAATCTGAAGTCCACCGCCAACTTACCCAGCTTCTCACGCGCGGCGTCCCCTTAGTAGAAGCTCTTGATGTTGTCTCACAAGCCGTCAGTGGCTCAATCCGCCCGTGCATCGAGCGCGTCCGCGAACTAGTTTCTTCCGGCGCGAGCTTCGCCGATGCCTGCGCCAACGTGGCCCTCTTTGATCGCGTGACCATCGCCGTGTATAAAGCAGCCGAACGCACCGGCGATCTCGGCGGCGCCGCCAAGCAACTCGCCAACACCACTCGTCGCCAGCTTCTTATTCGAGGCAAAGCAGGCACGCTGATGGTCTATCCCGTCATCGTGCTCACCATCAGCCTTGCCGTCATCACCGCGCTGCTCACCATCGTGGTGCCAAACATCGGCAAGACCATGATGTCAAGCGGCGCCAAGCTGCCAATCGTCACCCAGATCCTCATCGCTATTGGCACGTTCATGAAGGAACAATGGATCTGGATGTTCGTCGCGCTCGCAGCTTTCGCCGTTGCCGTCTTCTTGCTTCGCAAGCCGATATTTAAAATCGTTGGCCTCGTCTCGCGCCGCGTTCCGCTCCTCAGAGATGTCGTGATGGCCCAGGAAGCCGCCCGCTTCTTCACCGTCATGAGCGCCATGACCAAGTCCGGTATCACCCTAGGCGACGCTCTGGGCGTAGCCACCGAAGCTCTCTCGCACCCGCTGCTAAAGACCCAACTCACCACCCTTCGCACTCGCCTTATCGAAGGTGGCATTCTTCGCCAACTTATTGATTCGGTGACCGCGCTCCCGATTCCTACGCGGCGCTTGCTCATCGCCGCAGAACGCGCGGGCGACATGGAATCAGCCTTTGAATTGCTCGCAGAAGACATGACCGAAGAACTCGAACGCTTGTCCGCTCGCCTGCTCGCGGCACTCGAGCCCGCAATGCTTCTCTTGATGTTCGCTGTCATAGGCTCGCTCGTGATGGCCATCATGCTTCCGATTATCCAGATGGCGACAAAGGGCCTTGGTTAACGAAAGCGGCGTATAGCAAATTGCCAGCGCACCAAATGGCCAAGAGCTAAATTAAGACTGAGGCAGCTAAACAAGTGGGCACGCGGGTATTGAAACGCCGAACGCCGAACGCCGAACGCCAAATACCAAATGCCTGTCTTTTCTGCCTTACCCAATGCCCATTGCCCATTGCCCACCGGTTATCACGCCAAACCCTCGGCGCCATCCCTACCACCCGCGTAGATCATCTCCAAACCTGCAACCAAACTCCACTTTCCTGGGCACTTGGCTGTGCGCGTCTACCATTGCGTTGGATCGCGAATCCGCCGAGCGCGCCGCACGCTTCACGCAACTACATTCGGCCAACTTCCCCGATACGTTCCGCTATCTGTCTCGCCACAGCACACACCATAAAAAGCTCTAAACTAGGAGACTCACCATGCACCACACCAACAAACTTGATCGCCGCGTGGCCACTCTTCGCGCTCTTGCTTTGGCTCGTCCTTTGGCTCGTCCTTTGGCTCGTCCTTTAGCTAATCATCGCTCCGGCTTCTCACTCATCGAAATGGTCGTCGTCCTGCTCATCATCGGCATGCTCGTCAGCGCCGTCGCTTACAACGTTCTAGGCCAGAGCGAAGACGCCAAGATCAAAGTCACCCAGCGCAACCTCGTCATGGTCAAAGGCGCACTCGAAACCTACTTCGTCACCAAAAACGCGCTCCCCACCAACCTTCAGACCCTCGTCACCACAGGCACGCTCTCCGACAACTCTTTCAAGGACGAGTGGAAACGCGATCTTCAATTCTCCGTCCAATCAACCAACCCAACCCGCCCCTTCCTCCTCTGGTCTCTAGGCAAAGATGGCGTCCCAGGCACCGAAGACGACCTTGATGCCTGGCTTATCAACTCAGCAACCATCAACACCCCCAATCAACCCTAAACCCGCCTCCTCCAACATTCACACTTAATTGCAGTCCATGAAAGCAGTGGCACAGTGGAACAGCCGCGTCGTGGCACACACATAACAACAGGCCAAATCTCATTACGAGGTTCGCCTCGTGCATGCCCCGCTCCTTCTCGCAAAGGTATGTCCTTTCTCGAAGTCGTTGTCGCCCTCGCCATCCTTGGCATGGTCGCCGCGACTTCCTTCGCTGCCATTACCGCCATCACAAGCCAAGTGCGCGCCTCGCGCAGTCGCCTCGCCGCCACCGAGCTAGCCAACCGCCTGATCCTCCAATACATGGACGATCCCACGCGCATGCCGCAAAGCTCCCTCCCCATCGAATACGCTGGCAATCGCTACCGCTGGACCTTGCGCGAAGGCAGCGTTACGCTCAACCCCGCTATCCCGCCCGAATCCGCTGAACGCACCTCCGGCTCCGCCACTCGCCGACTTGATCGCTTTAAAACCATCTCCCTTACCGTCTGGCTTGGCGAAGAGTCCGGTGGCTCCTACCTCCCCCAAGAATCAACCCCCGTCGCTACCCTCACGCGACTCATGGACCCCTACACCCTGCGCAACCCCGACGCCATCGACCGCCTCATGGCTGACCCCGATCGCCGCGCCCAATTCATCGAAGCCTTCACCAACCCTGGCGCAGGCACAACTGCTCAGCCCGGGGCTCCGAGAACGCCCACGCCACCCAACACGCCCCGCTCGCGCCCAAGGCGTGGCGCAGGCTCCACCAGCGTTTCTGGTTCTGGCGATTCTGGTTCTGGCGTTTCTGGTTCTAGCGGATCTGGCGGTGGTACATGATTCCAAACCGACGCGCCGCTTGCCAACTCGCGCCCGCCTTCACTCTCCTCGAACTCATTCTCGCTATGGCCATCGGTATGGTTGTCGTCATCACTAGCATCGCCGTCTTCTTCGCTATCGACCGTGCCGACCGCTCCATGGAAAGTGTCGGCCAAGAAGCCGCCGAACTCGAAAAAGCCCGCATCGTTGCCCTTCGTGCCGCCCAAGGCATGCTCATGTCCCTGGGCACCGATCCGCGCAAACTTCTCACTCCCAATACCGACGGCTCGCAACCTGATGCCAAAGCCACGCCCCGTCCTCGCGCCCGCAACGCCAATGGCGTAAACGCTACCGACCCTTTGCCCACCCCACGCATCATTCTCAGCATCGATCCCGCCACACAAGCCATCATGGTCCCGCTCACCACCGCTATCGACCCCGCCGTTGATCGCAGCCGCATCGTCCCCGCAGGTCAATTCGGCACCGGTGTCATCCCCCAACGCCTTGAAATCGTCCTCGCCGACTCGCCCGTTCCCACTGTCACCGATCCCTTCGAGTTCGCGCGACGAGTCCAATTGCGTGCCGCCGCAAAGAAGAGCCGAGCCGCCGAATCCGCCGCTACCGATAACATCGTCCCCGTATCCGCCAACTCCGCCGCCAATCCCAACCTAAGCCCCGATGGCCAGCCACTCGAAGAAGACCCCCCCGAAGTCGCAGTCCGCGCCTTTCGTGGCATCTTCCAATTCAGGCCCGAACCCCTCACCCCCGAACAACTCACCGCCCAAGCCCGTGGCGAACTTGTTCGCACTTCCTTTCGCTTCGAATGGCAGCCCCTCAGGCCTCGTGGCCTGTTCCCGCAAGACGCCCTTCCTCCTGAAGCCTTCCTCGATGGCGAACCCTTTGTTATCGCACGCGATATTGCCTATGCCAACTGGCTCTTCTTCGACAATGGCGAACGCAAAGGCGCATTCGTAGGTACCTGGGGGAGCGACCTTCCCGCCTTCGTCGAACTTGAAATCGAAACCTCCGGCGGCCTTCGCGCCAACTGGATGTTCGAGGTCGGCTGGGCCTTTGGCCCCGAAGTTCCGCCGCCCGCACGAAACACGCGTGCACTCTCCGAAGCTCTCGCCAACGACAAGCCTGGCGTCGATAACCCTGGATCTAACAAACCCAGCGGCTCTCCCTCACCCTCTGGCCCTTCCAAGCCTAACCCCCTGTCTCCTACCGCCCCACGCACCGGCGGCGACCAATCGGGCGGAAAGGCAAGGCCATGAACTATCTCGCTCGACTCGCACGCACGCAGGTCAATAGGACACATTCGTGCGCACGCCCAAGGCAACTGCCTCGACTGCACACTCACCGCCGAGCCTTCACCCTGCCACTTGTGCTCTTGCTCCTCTTGGTCTCGGGGTTGTTCATGACCTTGCTCATCCAGCGCATGGTCAACCAAGCCCTGGCCTCACGTCGCCAAGCCGACGCCTACACCTTCCATCACGTTTCCCTGGGTGTACAAGAAGCTGTCGAAGCCTGGGTTGATTCCAATGGTCGCCGATCCATCGCTGAATCAATCGGTACCAATGGTGAAGCCTTCGAGCTCGTCATCGAAGGCGGCCAGCGCGTCACCGTTCGCATCCGCGACGCCCAAGGCTTGGCCTTGGGCGAACTCTCCGGCCTCCGCGAATCGCAAGCCGAACTCGCCGCGGGAATCATGGTCTCCCTCGTCGAAACCACCAACGCCAACCAGGCCCGCGCCAACATTCGCTCCGAAGGCCCCATCGCTATTAGCGTCGCGACCGCGCCTCGTGAAGTCTTGATCGCAGCGGTCAACAGCGTCACCAAAGGCCTGGGCACCAAAGACATCGTCGACCAAATCATCAGCCTGCGCGAGAGCTCCATCGTCACCGAAGAAGACCTCACTAGCGCGGTCACGGCCAGCGGGCTCGAACCCGACGACCAAAATAAACTCCGCCAAATCCTCACCGCTACGCCTCAACTCTGGGAAGTCGTCGCCGAAGCCGAGCCCTTGCCCGGTTCCGTCCTCACCACCAAACGCATCCGCTATGGCGGCTTGGCACAACTTTCCGGCCAGACCCGAGCGCGATCGCAACAAGAACGAATCTCTTTGGAACGTAGAAGCCGATTCATTCGATGGCGTGAACTCACGAACGAACCTGACGCCGACTTGAGTCTCAACGTCGATCCCAACAATACCTTCTAGTCCGCCCTTATAGTCCGTCGCATACGCTTCTATTACTCTCGCATACCACTCGATACTCTCACCAACAGCCAACCCACTAACTCCTAACCTCACCAAACGGCATGACCACAAAGCACCGCGCAACGCGCAAACACGAAGCCCGCCTCACACGCATCGCTCAAATTGGCGCGCTCGTGCTCGCCGTCGCCACGGGCGTGCTTCTGGTCTTTGGTGTTCCGGGAATCTTCGTCGCACCCGTTGACACGACCCTCCCTCTGCCCACGCTCGATCCAATCGCCCGCCCTGTGGCTATTAACACAACCTCACGCGTCTTCAACACTTCGGGTGTCGCCGATCGTTTCGCAACGATTGGAAACGCGCCAGTGCCCGCTGTTGTCGCCTCGACCGACCCAGGCTCAACAAGCACGACTCCACCCCTGCCGCCCCCACCAACTGATGACCTCAAGTATCTGGGCCATGTCGGCTTGGGCAGCACGCTCCTCGCCATGATCTTCGAGGGTGGCACCCAGCGAATCGCCAAGCTCAACGACAAACTTCTCGCAGGCAACCTCATCCGAGTTTCCACCACCGAGATCGAAGTCGATCGAGATGGCGTTCGTCGAACCATCGCCCTCGCCCCAAGGTCAGGCCTAGCTATCACCGCCTCCAACCCGATGGCTGGAATGGCCAACGCAAGTCGCATGGCCGCCAATCGCAACGAGATGATGGCCAAGATGAACTCACAACGCAACAAAGAAGCCGTCCTCGCGACCAACCTCTCGAGCCAGTCGCCAGATCAGCGCGCGCAATGGGATAACAACTTCAACACCGCTATGCAGCGACTCTTAGACTCGGGACAATTTAAGGATCCCGGCGACGCCAAAGAGGCCGCCGCTCGTTTCGCCGATGGCATGTCCCAGATCCAAAACGATATCGCCAATGGCGGCGATCCAGGATCCGCCGAAAAACTCATGAAGCAACTCAGCGAAGACCTCCCGACCGGGGGCAATCGGTGAGCGCACGGATCTGCTACCTGCAACGCGCCCATCGCGGCGGCAGCATCACAGGGGTTCACCTCGTGGGCCCGACGTCCCACGACTTCTATCCCTCACGACCCAACAACTCTCTCCAACTCGCGCAGCTTCAAATCAATCAAGATCGAGCCAGCAGCCATTCCGCCAACCAATCCGCCAACCAAGATTCCAACCCCGCCAACTCATCCTTCACTGTCGCCCCACAAGCTGTCGCACGCTTCATCGCCGCCAAACTTCAAAGCGTTCGTGGCCCGGCCTCACTCGCCCTTATGTGCCTCGATGCCGAAGGCGCCGTAGCTTCCTGGGTCGCCTCTCCGACTCGCGACCGTGGCGCAATTGCGTCATTAATTCGCATGGGCACCAACAACGGCTTAGCTGGCAACGACAGCGGCGACTCCGAAGCCTCACGCTCCAAAGCCACCCCACTCGAATACTTCGGCACCGATCCTCTCGCTTCAAGCATCGAGCCCTTCGTCGCCGACACCATCGATCGCACAAACCCTTCCGACCCTTCCAGCCCTTCCAACTCCTCGCTCCTCGGCAAGCTTCGTCTACGCACTGGTGCCTCTTCCAAATCTTCTCGCGCCGCAGCCGCCAGCGATTTCAAGCCCTCCGAACGCCTAGGCGTCCTCGCCATGATCGACGCGCCAGCACGCGTCATCATCGACGAACTCGACGCCCTCGACATCCCCGTCGAATCCGTCTCCAGCATCTGGCACGCGCTCGCCGCCTCTCTTGATCCAACGCCCGAAAGTGTCGATCCTGCCTTCGCACCACTCATCGCAATCGTCGTCGGCACTCTCGATGGCCGCGTCCTCTGGGTCTGGTCTCGTGCTCGCACCCTTGTCGCCGCTGGCTCTCTCCGCGCCGTCGTTACGTACGCGAGCAATTTGGACGCCGCCGACCCAGCTGCCTCCGCTTCAGAATCTGGCCCGCACGTGACGCTTGGCGCCGACGAAGCCGCCCGCATCACCAACGACTGGCTCGCCTGGAGTGCACAATTATGTGTCGCCCCTTCACGCGTCATCGCGCTGCTTCCCGAAGGACACGACGATGGTCAAGGCGCTCGCCGATTTGCCCTTCGCCTTGGTGCAGCTTGGCAAGATGCGACCGTCGATGCCACGCTCGCCAGTGATCCTCTCCTCGCCGTCCTCACCCGCTTGGCCCAGCGCCTCGATACCACGCCCATATCCGCAGCCCCCGCAACGCCCGCGACCAGCTTGGTCGGCCTGTCTACTCGCCCAGGCCGCAAGCACCGCTCGATGGTTCGCTGGGCGGCCGCGGTCCTTCTCGCCGCCTCCGTACTCATGATCGCCGCCAGCATCCTCGTCCGTTCCGCCGCTTCAGATTCACGCGCCGTCGCCGACACCTGGCGTGGCAGTTGGCGCGAACAAGTCCAAATTGTCTACCCCACGGCTCTCACGCCTCAACCCGGCAAAGGCCCGCTTGTCATCATCAGCGAAGAAGTTGCTCGCCTAGGCAACGCGAATAAGCCCCCGCCCGCGATCGAACCCCCTATGCCCGTTCTTGAAGAGCTTGAGACCCTCTCCCTCATCCTCGGCAACGCCGACGTCATAGTCGAAAATATCGATCTCGATTCGCGCGCCGCAAACATACGCATCCTGACGCTCTGCCGCGACGTTGCATACGCCGAACGCCTCGAACTCGCTTTGAACCAGATCGATGGCTCGTGGGCAGCCGCATGGACCATGGCTCCTTCCGGCATTCCTCTCAACGCCCGTGGCACCCGCCCAGAATTCGGCGTTCGCGCCACCTATACCAGCAGATTTAGCGACGAAGCCAAACGCCGCGCCGAAGAAGCCGCAGGCAACACAGGAGCGCCACGATGAGCCGCATCGGTTCTCCTGGCATCGCCAATTCCATGAACGATTCGGGATCGCTGAGCGAGCAATCTTTAGGCGATCAAGCTCGCGCACGCATCGACGAACTCGCCATGCGCGCCGCACGCACGGAACGATCCAACAAGCCCACCATCCTCATCATCCTTTCCCTCGCATTGCTCGTGGGCACCGGGCTCTTCCTTCTTTCCAGCATGGCCAAGCTCAAGGCCGCCAATACCACCCTCAGCCGCGAACGCGACAACGCCCAAAGCATGGTTCGATACGCCGCCCAGCTCAAGCAGCTGCGCGACCTGGCCGCCGAAGGTTCGACAACCTCCTTCGAGCCAGACCCGCAACTTCGCAGCCGCATCGCACAAGTCGCCGTCGCCGCCGGGCTTTCCAAGCCGCTGCCCATTCCAAAGTCACCCGCGCCAAGCAAATCCAAGGACGGCACCGCCCAGCGCATCCGGTTCCAATACGCTGTCCAAGATCCGTCTCTCGCCGCCATCATGACGTGGCTCACCCAAACCGAACGCGACATCCAAGGTGTTCGCGTGTACAGCATTAAAATCGTCCCGGCGGCTGAACAGTGGACTGTTGACGTAACCCTTTCGCGCGTCGAGCGCGTGGAACGTCTGGAGTAAATATGCAGACCCAATCGAACCAGCACCACATCAACACGACTAACCCGCACATTTCTGCACGCTCACGCACTTCGGCACGCTCACCATTAGACGCTGGATTGAACATGCGCGGCCACACCCGCCTGCTCACCGTGAGCTTCTGCCGTGTAAGCATCTTGCTTGCAGGCTTTCTCACCGCAGCCGTTGCGTTTACCAGCGTCGGTTGCGCCAGCAACAAGCCCAAGTCCGACGGCCTCAACATCCCCGAGACCAACCGCTCCGAAGATCTAGCCAAAGCACAGCGATTCCAAGAACAGGCCATGGCCGCGCAAAAAGCAAAGGACTACGACAAGGCTATTAACCTCTATGGCCAAGCTCTCCAGATCGAGAATGGCCTCGGTGCCGCTTGGCACAACGCTGGCATCTGCTTTATGGAACAACGTAAGTTCACCGAAGCTCGCGACGCCTTCCTTCGTGCCGCCGAAACCCTCCCAGGCGATCCCAGGCCCTACGAAAACCTCGGCATCCTTTACCTCGAACGCCTCGGCCACGCCCAAAAAGCCTACGACGCTTTCGGCTACGCACTCGCTCGCGATCAATACTCCACCACCGCACTGCGTGGCAGCACCAGCGCCATCCGCGCCCTCCGCCTTGTTTCTACCGAAGCCCAAGGCCGCCTTCGCAATGGCCTCGATGTCGAAATAGATGAAGCCTGGCGACGCATCATGACCACCGAACGCATCCGCATCGAAGCCGGCCT
>JBBRGG010000069.1:0-14824 GCA_038240875.1 Phycisphaerales bacterium
GGACTGAATGATGAGCTGGAAGGCAAAGAGATAGACGCCTCGCTGGCCGGCGGACAAAAGGAAGGAAAGGACGGCGTAATCGCCCGCATTCATCATTGCGCTCGCGCCACTGTTGATCATGATCCAACGCGACTGGTGAAGGATCATTTTCCAGGTGCGCCATTCGGCGGGCCTTCGCCAAGGAGATACGCGCGTAGACAACCAAGCAAAGATAGACTCCCAGATGACCAAAATCGGTACCGGGAGGATGAAGCTTGTGGCGCCCAGCCCAGCAATGGCGCATGAGCTCGACACCATCGGCCGAACAGCGCCAGAGACACCACCGAGGATCGCGACGCGCTGGAAGCGCAGGTCCATGCGAAGCTTGGAGGTAAGGGTGTCGCCGACGGTTGAGATGACCTGTGCGAACGCGGCGATTGCGACCATCCAGCCAAGGTCTGTTGAGCCACTCTG
This sequence comes from Phycisphaerales bacterium, assembly GCA_038240875.1. Lineage (GTDB taxonomy): Bacteria > Planctomycetota > Phycisphaerae > Phycisphaerales > UBA1924 > JBBRGG01. The sequence goes on from JBBRGG010000069.1 coordinate 454, forward strand.
CCACGCGACGATGGGTGCAGCCGCCCCAAGAATGATGCCGATACCCAGGTTGAAGGTAAGGGCCATCCAGAAGACCGGGCCGATCCAGCGATCAAATTCTTTGTTGCCACGTTGGATGATCCATTCGGTCGCGCCGCCGTTGCGGAAGACAAGGCCAACGGTGGCGATGGCGAGCGCGGAGGCGTAGAGGCCGAAGTCAGATTGGCTGAGGTGCTTTGCAAGGATGACCTGCGCAACAACTGTTAAAGCTTTGCTTGCGAGCGAGAGGATGATGTTGGTCGAGACGCCTCTTGCTGCGGTTCGGCCCACGGGAGGCGGCGCCGGTTCATCAATGTCTACTTCGGCGTGGATCTTGTTTGACGTACCGAAGTTTGCTTCGGTGTTTGGCGTGGACTGGGACAGACGTGTGCTGCGGTCATTCAAGGTACGGCCTTTTCAAGCATGACCATCATTTGCTGGGCCGCACCAGGAAGAGTCGCACCGATGATTCGGTCGTAGAAGTTTGGAACAAATCGTAAGCGTGCAGGAAAGTACGAGTCCCAGTTGACGCTTGGCGCGAAATAGAAGCGTGCGCGAGAGAATCCAAGCTGTTGGGCCGTCGCGACGACCGACCGTTTGCTGTTCAACCTGTAGTACGTCGGGATCCGCTGGATCTTGCCGTCGTATTCGCTGTCGGCGATATGTTGTTTGAGGCCCAAGGCTTGGATAAGTCGTACGCAGAGGGAGAAGGGATGGTTCGAGTGGGGTGTAGACGCATAGAAGACGCCACTAGGTTTCAAGGCACCGGCGACCTTCGACAGAAATACGTTCGGTGTGGCGACATGTTCGAGAACATTAAACGCGATCACTGCGTCGTAGGTGTTCGCTGGCACATCGGCGTCTTCGAGGGTTGAGTGCCAGCGCTGGGTGAGGTAGGGGTGGGCTTCGGTGCCGCCGCCAGGCTCGACGCCATCGACTTGGGTTGCTTGACGAAGGATGGGTCCAAAGAGGTTGGACCCGTCGGCTGCTGGCGCGGTGGGTCCGGTTGGTCCGCAGCCAACATCGAGCACGCGACCTTTGAAGCGTGGTTCTTGTCGAAGAATGTCGGCGTAGTAATAGAGAAAGCCCGCGCGATTGGCGTTGAGGGCGCGAAAGCCACGCAAGGTTGAAGGAATTGGTACGGTTTCTATTTGAATTGGCGGCACGATACCGGCTCTTTTCACCTTATGAGGAACTGATTCAAGAACTTAATCAGGTTGTTTGGCATGCGGGACGAGCACCAAGACTATCGGTCCAGTCTATCGGCATAGAAGGTATCCGCATCCGGAATAGAATGGTGGTATTCTGCCTTTCTTGCCGAATCTATCCGCGCCCGTTGCGATTGGGAGTTCTACGCGAGCCCGAACAAAATACCAATCACACGCTTTGACAATCGATCAAAGTATACATCTGACGACGAATCTGGCGTGCTTGCGTAGTTTGTCACCACAGGCGGAATACCACTGTGGTCCTACAAACAGGCCATTGATACCTTGCTGTGCTTGGTTCCGGTGGTCGCCTTCCGCTTCGTGTTACGAACTGGCTATTTAGGTTTAAAGAGATTGGTCCAGTGAGTTTGGTCCACAATGTCCAAGCCAGTATTGTTTGATTGTCACGCCAAGTTGTCTCGCCAGCTTATCCCCAATTTGCCACCTGTTGCGCTTCGGCCACTGCGCCTTAACCCACGTGCGTTAAAAGAGAGATACCCAGCCATGGAACGAGTCCCATGCCCAATGTTGTATGAGATCTACGAGAAGCGCCAAGTTTTTGATCCCGCTGGCGGCGTACACAAGCTCGACCAAGCCGCCAACATCAGATTTTGCGAAGCGTTGTACAACCTTGTCGTCAAGATCAAGCCAACGACCGTTGTCGAAGTCGGTATGGCTAACGGGTGCACCTCAACCGCCATTCTCGCGGGCCTTGACGCCAACAAGCAAGGCAAACTAATTTCGATTGATCCGGGGCAGACTTCGCAGTGGAAGAACTGTGGCCGGGAAACGGTTCGCCGAGCTGGTCTTGAGTCGCGTCACGAGTTTATTGAAGACTACGATTACAACGCCTTGCCCATGCTGCTGGCGCGTGGTGTAAAGCCCGAGCTTGGCTACATCGATGGCTGGCACACCTTTGATTATTGTCTACTCGACTGGTTTTACATCGAAAAAATGATGGCCGTCGGCGGGATTATCGGCTTTAATGACTCGCACTTCCGAGCCGTGCACAAGTGCCTGAAGTTCGTGCAGACGCACCGCCACTACGAGGAAATCGATGTCGGTCTTCCCAAGGTGTACGACAGCCGAATCCCGGTGATTGGCTCGATCATTAAGCGGATTGAGGGCCGAAACGCGAGCGATCGCTATTTCAAGAAGCTCGACACCTGGGAACCCTACACCCAAGACTACTTCTCTTTCTAACCTGTACGAACAGTGTGTGCAATGTATTTTGTTGTTATAAATGGACGTTTCACGCTTTGGACTTTCTTTACCTATGAACCTTGCTCACGCTCGCATCATCCTCACCGGCGGGGCCGGATTTCTTGGTCGCCATGTCAAGGACCGCCTGCTTGCGCGCGGTGCCAAGCCAGAGAATATCTATATCCCGCGCCGCAAAGACTGGGACCTGACCGACCAGGCGCAGGTCGGACGGCTTTATCGTGCAGCCTTTGGCCAGCACAAGGCCGACGCGGTGATCCATCTCGCCGCGGAAGTTGGTGGCATAGGCGCTAACCGCTTGAACCCCGGCCGATATTTTTTCGCCAACATGGCGATGGCGCTGCATTTGATCGAGCAGGCCCGCCTTGATGGCCTTATCGAACGTGGCGGCACATTCGTTCAGGTCGGCACCATCTGCGCCTATCCAAAGTTCACGCCTGTTCCCTTCATGGAAGACGAGCTTTGGAACGGCTACCCCGAAGAGACCAACGCGCCCTATGGCGTGGCGAAAAAAGCCGCCTGGCAAATGCTCGACGCGTACAAGCTGCAATATGCCATGCGGTCGTCGTACGTGCTGCCGGTCAATCTCTATGGCCCATTTGACAACTTTGATCTCAATTCCAGCCACGTCATCCCCGCGCTGATCCGCAAGTGCGTCGAAGCCCAGAACCGTGGCGACAAAGAGATCGTGTGCTGGGGCACGGGTTCGGCGTCACGCGAGTTCTTGTATGTGGACGACGCTGCGGAAGGGATTTTGCGAGCTGCGGAAGTCATGCACGACCCCACGCCCATCAACCTCGGCGCGTCCTTTGAAATTACCATCAAGGATCTGGTCGAGCTCATCGTCAGGTTAACTGGATTCAAAGGCGGTATCACTTGGGACGCGACCAAGCCTGATGGCCAACCTCGCCGCTGCTTGTCTACGGATAAGGCTCTGAAGCTGCTTGGATGGAAAGCGCAGGTCACCTTTGAAGAAGGCCTTAAACGTACCATCGATTGGTACCGTGCCAACCCGAGCTAATCAGAAGCGCACGTAGAGTCTCTCACAGAATGACTACACTCTTCTCGTGGCACAAGCGTTCAGCCCGCGCGTCAGAACATTATGCCGATTCTAACATTGACAGGCACAGAATATTGCGCAGGTCACGAGTGGGATATCCAAGACTCGCTAGCGTTTCAGTGACGAATCAGTTCAACTTCCAAGGAAGGGCGGCTTCCAAAAAGCACGCATGGCTTGGACTGTAGTAGGCTTGCCACATTCGGGACAAGTGATCGGTGTGTCGATGGATTCGGGTAAAGCACCAACGTTGCAGCGTAAGTCGTAGTAGCACGATGGACAGAGGAACGAGTTGGCTTCTTCTGCGGATTTGGCAAGCCTTTCGAGCTTGTACTTAGTAGATAGAAGATGGCAGATATACACCAAGCCAAAAATAATGTGCAGGTATTTAAAGTGGTCGAAATCAAAAAAACCCTTAGCCCCAAAAAATATGCCACGAAATAGAAGGTTAATATCACGGACTGATAGCGAAGGCGCCGCGACTTGAAAGTTCTTCCTCGCATGGTTTAAAACCAATATTTATGAGTGATATTCTTATCAATTCCCGCCGCAGAGAGCAACGCATCTATTAAAGACCAGGTCTGCAAAGCGTTGATCCGCGTCTAACGCAATGAGGGCATCGTCATCGCACGTATAGTAAATCCAGAGTCCGCCAATGAATCCACGGATGACACAACACGGTATAGAGGCTGTAGAAACAGTTACAAAACCGCAAAACCCACCTAGCGCGATACAACCAACTCCAGCATTACTCCACAATTGATGCTCATCACATTGTATGGCAACTTGTGTGGAATACCTGTCTGCAGCGGTCAATTTGTCTATAACGTACCTGTTATAGCACTTCCTGTAACAATCAGAGTTCATGAAGATAATTTGATTGACGGTGCTCTGCGTCGTGGTGCCGGTAGCGATCTGCTTCATCCAATCGTAAAGTTGTGGATCGCCATGCTCCGGGTACTGGCTAAGTGCTGCTGGCCGAAAGGTTTCAATGACACTCACTTCTCCATTTGAGAAGACGTAATTGATGCCGTGATACCCGACCGCATACCCTGAATACGTCGACGTATCGATATATACTTATGCAGCATTCTCAAATCCCAGCACTTCAGCAGTCGCTTCCGAGGCGGGCACTTGAATGCCTCGGTCATTCAATGCGAGGGAAAAGCTTGCGTCACGCCACAGTATGGGCATTTCATCGATGATCTCGATAGAGCCGAGAGAATTTGCGCTGATACCGTCAACTTTAGCCTGAAGCAGCACGAGGTTGTTTTCAACAACCTGCAACACATGTGGCGTTTTAGAACGAAACTCCACTCCAGAAACAGCAACAAAGCTGTTCGAGAAACTCCATTCTTGGACCTGTGTTTGAGTCGTCGCACTTCCCGCGAATGAAAGAACTGCGATTACTTTCATAAGTCTTGATAGAACAATCTCCAAAGAGTTGACCGAGCGATCGTTTTCGCAATTCCATGCATCGACCCGGCGGTCAATCTTTCAGTAATGCTTATTACTTGCAGCCTCTTAAAGAATAGCACACACTTTGCAGCGATTCAGTCGTGCAAGGATACACTGCAAAGCAAAGCCGCTGGTTGACGCGATCCCGCCGGTGCACGGCAAGGGCGGCACGTCTCGCCACCAACAATACCATGGGCCTTGGCCGTACACGTTGGGTCGTGGAACGCACCCTCGAATAGCTACACAAGTTCCGCAGGTTGCGCGTTTGCTACAAACGACGCGACGCGACATCCATCAGGTCTCCCTCACCTTCGACTGCTTGCTCTACTGTTTTCGCCCCTTTGTTCCGCCTCTGCGTGGATCTACGGCACAACCGTCGCAACAAGCACATCCAACTCCCCTTCGGCGTGCGCCCTGAACACCGCACGATTGCTGATTGCGGCGGGGATCACACACGAAGTGCCCAACGCAAGCGGGCACGGGTCTGCCTTGAAATCGGTCTTGGGTTCCATGGCATCATCGCCCAACTGAATCATCCCTGAGCCGCCCAGCGTCATCACGATGGCACAGCGATCATTGAGCCCAAGCATGCGCGTTTGTCCTGGCGCGAAGCGCATGCGCGTGACAGTGAAAAACTCGGTGATGAGAACCATGCCTTGCGTGCCGTCGCCAAGCTGGATCGGCGTGGGCGCGGGCGAAACCTCGATGCACTTCAAGGCTTGCTCGATATGCAACTCTCTGCCTACGCGGCCCCAATCATCCAAGCGAAACGTCGTGTCACTGGGCGTTTGTACTTCTGCCACCAGCACGCCCGCGCCTAGCGCGTGCACCGTGCCACTGGGCAAGTTGAAGCACAAGCCAGGCACCGCGGCGTGCGACGCCAACAAATCTACGGCTCGGCCCGAACGAACCGCGCAAGTAAACTCAAGAGGGGTCACGCCTTCTTTCACCCCGGCATAGATTCTGCTTCCCGGGGCCGCCGCGAGAATGAACCAGCATTCGGTTTTGAGGTGAGCCCCGCGATGCGTCGCCGCGTACGCCGGGCTTGGGTGGACCTGAACCGAAAGGTTCTCACGCGCGTCGAGAAACTTAACGAGCAACGGGAATGAAGTAGCTGGCGACTTGCTCGCAGCCGTCGGCCCGATCAGTCTCGCGCCCCACATTGCGAGCGCGTAGTGAAGAGACTTGCCTTGAAGCTGGCCGTTGGCGATGCGAGAGACGATCGCGCCGCCACCCGCGCCCGAAGCGCTGGTTGCCTGCATGTCGGCGACTTCCCAACTTTCGCCAACGCGTGCGCCTTTGTTGACCGCTTTGCCCACGGCTTGGAGCGAGTCGCCGCCCCAGATTTTTTCGAGAAGCACGGGCTGAAAGATGAGTGGATAGGGGGTTATGGCATTAGGCTTTGGCGAGCCATTGTTCGAGGCGGGAGAAGTTGGAATTATGTTGCCCATGGCCTATGCGTATCGATTTACCGGCCAGCCAACTTGCCAGAGTAGTTTGTGGCAGGGCAACACGAGGCACAACAAATCAGTGCAGGTGCTGTTTACGAGGCCTGCTTAAATAGTGACATCGTGGTCCATCGGCCCTTGGATTGAGATGCCGCTGACGATTGCGTCGAATGCGATTCGGTCGCCGCCGACTACGCCTTGCACCTGTGAGACAAACCGCTTGCGGCTCATCTTAATCACCTTGCACAAGACATAAAAGTCATCACCAGGCACAACCATCGCGCGAAACGAGCAATCCTCGATGCGAAGAAACGCAGCAAGTGTCGAGCGTTCCTGATTGATGCACCACATAAAGCATGAAAGCTGGGCACCAGTCTCGACCATCAGCACACCTGGGAAGAGCGGACGACCCGGGAAGTGTCCTTGAACCCAGAACTCGTCATCGCGCGTGTACTTGAGGCCGATGCACTCGTGTTTGTTGGGCGAGAGATGGACGATGCCATCTAAAAGCGACATGTGTCCGCGATGCGGATTGATGGATTCGATGTACGCGCGATCATGGATCCGAGCGGAAAGATCAATCCCGCTCAGGTCAAAGATGTAGCGTGCTGGTGCCTGCGCATCAGCCGACTTGCGTTCACTCGGACTTTCCTGCATTTCGTGTCTCGAGGATTTTTTCGCGTGTAGATTGAGCCTCTGCCTTGATGTCCTGCATCGCCTTGCGAGCACGCGTACCAGCCGCAGCGTTACCGCCTATGGCTTTGCGCATGTCCTCTTCCAACGCCGGATCGTTGATGAGTTGCTTCAAACGGTTGAAGGATTCCATCATCGTTGCCTCCAGCGCGGGTGCGAAATAGGCGCGGCTGGGTATATACCCAGTCTACTTACATGCCAGCAACAAGCCGAGCAGGCAAGGCCCATGAGCCGGTATCTTCGCCGCCTCGCGGCTTAAAGGCAAGCCCCTGAGTATAACCGTTTTAGCCCTCAATAGCGTACAAATACCAAATATATAGCACATGGGCTTAGCATGTGAGCCAACTTTCTAGTGTGCTTATTGTTTGATGTGCTCGCTGTTGAGTTGATTGAATGTGCCAGGCCATCGAGCCAAATTTTGACACCAGGGCGTAATTGTTCAAGTTGTTTACTGCGATGTACTTGTGCGTGCTTGGTCACCCTGCTGTGACAACAAAAAACCCCGTGCATATGCAGGGGGCCAATTGAGTTGTGACGAAAGGTAGTCGTGGTACTAAATAGCAGTTGGGCTTAGACCGACTTCTCGATCGGCGCGCCGACAAGGTTGCCATATTCGGTCCAGCTACCGTCGTAGTTTCTCACGTTTTTGAAGCCCAGAATGTAGCGAAGGACGAACCAGGTGTGGCTGGATCGCTCGCCGATTCTGCAATAGGCGACGGTGTCGCCGTCTTTGGTGAGGCCTTTACCTTCGACGTAGAGCTTGGCGAGTTCGTCGACGGACTTGAACGTGCCGTCTTGGTTGACGGCTTGTGCCCAGGGAACATTGACGGCTCCTGGAATGTGGCCAGCGCGCTGTGCAGTTTCGTTCATGCCTGGGGGGGCGATGATCTTGCCGGTGAACTCGTCGGGAGAGCGAACGTCAACAAGCTGGAATCGCGGGCCGTCGGCGGAACTTGAAGCCATGACGACGCGCGAAGTAGATGCCAGGATTTCGGTCACGCGTGCGCGAAGCGATTCGTCGGCGGGCTTCGCGCGATAGGTTGTTGGCGCGTGCTTTGGCAGTTCGGGAGTGAGAGGGAGGGTTTCGCTCGCGAGCCACTTGGCTCGGCCGCCATCGAGCAGTCGCACGTCGGCGTGGCCATAGATCTTGAGAACCCAGAAGGCGTGCGCCGCAAACCAATTGGCGCTGTCGCCATAGAGAATGATGGTGTGGGCTTCGGAAACGCCGTGCGAGCCCAAGAGCGCTTCAAGGGCTTGCTTGCTCGGGATATCACGGCGAACAGGATCTTGCAGATCCTTGGCCCAGTCGAGGCCAATTGCGCCGGGAATGTGACCAGCGTTGTACTGCTTGGGATCAACGTCGACCTCGATGATGCGAATCGTTGGATCGTTGGCGTGGGCCAAGAGCCAATCGGAAGAAACAAGAGCCTCGGGCTGAGCAATCGTGTTTGTCATTGGAAGAGTCCTTTTCATAGTTGGTTATGAATGCAAAATGGCAAAGTGGAAAACTGGCAAAGTGGAAAACTGGCAAACCGGCAAAGTGGAAAGCAGTACGGTGGTGTGGTGAACGAGCGGCAAAGTCAAAGAGCCGTGCACATGCGCATCAACACAAACCGTCTCGCGCCAGCGAGAATCGGCCTAGGAATCGTGGCGAAAGCAGTGATGTTGAAGTCGGTGTTTGGTTCATTGAGTGCACGCGTGAAACCAGGATTTCAATAGTCAGTTCGCCTTAGGATGATTTAGTTGTCTTCGTCGATGTCGCGCAATTCGGGCATGTGCTTGTTGAACGTCGAGACATACTTGAAGGCGTCATCGCAGAAGATCATCACGCCAAGCCCAACGCCATCGCGAGCCGCCACCAATCGCGCGCCCTCAAAGATCAAGGCGGCACTAGGCCCCGCGCGCATGCCTTCGCGCCGAAGCAGCTGGGCCGCCGTGGGATAGGCTAATTCAAAGGGAATTTCGACGATTTCATCGATGAGCGCGGGGTCGTAGAGCTTGGTTGCGTCGAGTTCGGAAACGTTTCTCAGGCCGGGCACGTCATGGCCTGCCGAGGGCTGCACGGCGACAACCTTGATCGCCGGGTTCTTTGATTTCAAGAACTTTGACAAGCCCGTGACCGTGCCACAGGTTCCAAGCGCGGTGAAAACATGCGTAACTTTGCCGGCGGTCTGCCGCCAGATCTCCGGGCCGGTGGTGCGTTCGTGGGCACGAACGTTGGCTTGGTTCTCGTACTGATTCGGGAACGCGTAGAAGTCGGCTTGCGCGCGTGAATACGTCCGAGCCAGGCCTATGGAGCCATCTTCGCTGCCAGGGAGCGGGCACATAGCGTCGGTAACAACTTCGACCTCTGCGCCAGCGAGGCGAAGCAGCGAGCGTTTTTCCATCGGCACTTTGCTGGGAATGATCGCGCGCATCGTGTAGCCAAGCACGCTCGCGAGACTGGCGAGAGAGAAGCCGGTGTTGCCGCTGGTGGGTTCGACGATGCCTCGGCCTGGTTTACTTGGGCCGATCTGGCCCTTGGCTTCGAGGTCGCGGAGCATTTCCACCGCGGCTCGATCTTTCACCGAGCCAAAGGGGTTCATCCATTCGAGCTTGGCGTAGAGCGTGCTGTTCTCGGGCACGAGGTGATTCAGCCGAACCAAAGGAGTAGGGTTTGCTTCGTCGGGGAGCATCGCAAAAATATCGTCGTAGACGCGCGTTGCTAGATTCCGCACGGGTTCGCGAGTGAGGGGCGAATTGGCTTGAGCGTTTTTCGATTCGTTGGTGGTTGAAACAATCGTCATCGAGAGAACTCCAGGCAAGACGAAGGGCACATATGTGCCGATTTTCTGGATGCTTCACGCATCAGTTGAACGGAAGTGATCAAAATATGGTTCATTTGCTCGTCTTGGATGCCGACTTGAGCCGTGCATTCTTGAGCCTTGCCCGAAAGTGCAAGGAAAAACGTTCTGGCGATGCATCGCGTTGTATGACTTGGGCTGCGCGGTTTTGTTGCAGGTGTGTAAGCTGATTAACAACAGCAACAGCAAGAACAACGGCAACACGATTTACGACAGCATGCCCACATACAAATGCAACAACGCCTTATGCATCGCGAGCGAATGTGCAGTTCCGCCGAGCTTTGCAGAAGATAAATCGAGCAGGTTGTAAAGCGCGGGCTATGCATGAGTTCGTGCCGGCCTAAGTATACAAGAATGCAACGCGATACTGCTTTGTTGCATAAGTATATGCTGACGCCAATACAAAGGTTTGGATGCCGGCAAGAAGAGAAGGTAACGTCGCATTTCAAGAACATGTGCTATCGGGCGTCACGCCGACCGAAAAGTGCCGAGCCAAGCGCCGTCTTTGGTTACACGCATCGGAAGGATGCCGGTGTTTGGGATGTTGACGCCGTGCGAATATTCCGGCTGCTGGTTTGCGTCGGCGTGGAGCAACCGCGTTTGCGTGGTGTCGCGAAAGTGCTGCATCGCGTCTGTGTCGTTCAGCGTCGGCCAAAGGCACTCTTGCATGAGCATGAGCATCGTGCGATTGTGCGACACAAGCACAATGACGCGGTCTTTCAGGGGCGAGATTGGCGTGGTTGTAGTTTTGGAGAAGGTGGTTGTAGTGGTGCCGACGTTGGCCGCTAACGATTGCAATCGCGCGAGCGTATCTCGAACCCTTGCGCGAAACATCGAGAAGCTTTCCGCGTCATGGCCATCGCGATACGCTGGGTCGCACTTATCCCAATAAGGTCCGGCTAGCCTTCGCCGATCCTCGATGGTGCTCGCAGCACCAATCTTGGTGTAGGACAAAAACGTGAATTCATCGATGGGCCAAAAGTCTAGTTGGATCGCGCCAGCAGGTTGGAGTGCGCCAGCAGGTTGAAGCGCGTCAATAGGCAAGCTCAAGCAGCTAGGCCGCGCATCTGCGATGCGTTGAGCTGTCTTGGTGATGGTCAACGTTGTTCGCGCCATCCTTGAGACGACCAAGGCGACGTCTGCCGAGTCGTCGCGGACGCGCGAACAAAGTCCATCGACAAAGCGTGACCGCGCGAGTGCGCGAGCTTGGTCTTCGCCTAGAGACGAAAGCCCGATGGACCACGGGTCGGTCGTCGCCTGCCCGGCGTTTGCGATGCTTTCGGCGTGCCTGACAAAGTATATTTCAAGTTCGCTCGTGCTGTGCGTCCGTACGTCTGGTCTCATCAAAGACCCCAAGGCCTAGGCAGCCATTCATATCCGCCAGCAATGCGACGAATGTTGCCAAAGCCTGGGCTGGGCATGTGATAGCCGACGACGTTGAGGCGGTCCGCCGCGATGCGGTCGAAGATTTTGCGACGGGTCGCGACTGCTTGCGTCGGGTCGGCGTCGTAGATCGCGGAGTTTTCGGGCCGGGCAAACATTAGTAGGAAGTGGTGGGCGCAGTCGGCGAGGTTGAAGACCGCGTCGTCGCCGTCGGTGATAAGCACCGACACGTGCCCGGGCGTATGCCCCTTGGCGTCGATGAACTCAAAGCCAGGTAGAACGTTATCGCCGGGCTGGATGAGTTCGAGCGAGTCTTTGAACGTTTCAAAGGTTGACTTGCTCAGGTTTGCGAAGAACTTTTTCGCATCGTCGGGCATACGCAGACCCGAAAGATCTGGGGTTGGGCTAGTCCAGAAGTCGTGTTCGGTACGCGAGACAATCAGCCGCGCGTTGGCATACCGCTTGGCTTTGTCGGGCGTGAGCAAGCCGCCAATGTGGTCGAGGTGTGCGTGCGTGATCACGATGTGCGTGATGGCTTCGGGCGTGTACCCGGCGGCACGCAGGTTGGCTTCGACCTTGCCTGTCGCGGGCCCGGTGAGGTCGCCACAGCCGGTATCGATCAAGACTTTGGTTGTACCTGTATCTATTAACAGCGTGTGGAAGTACATCGTCGAGCGATCAATGGGCAAGAAACGATCGCTGAGGAGCTTATCGACTTCCGCCTTATCGCTATCGGGGGCGAAAGTTGGTTGCGGGGAGCCGCTGCTGACCGCGACGCCATCGGAGAGCGCGACGCAATCAAACGAGCCGACCTTGAAGCGATAAAACCCTGCGGGTTCGGCAGGCTCAGTAGGCGAAGTGAGCAGGTCAGCTACGGGCTGGGTCATCGATCGAGCCGACGCGTCGCGAGGCATCGCATAGCTTCCTATCGCCGCGGCACCAGCGACGAGCCCGACAGCACGAAGTGCGTCGCGGCGCGAGACTTGGCCTGCTGCATGAGATGGCTTCGCGGTGTGTGTTGGCTTCGCAGCTTGTGAAGTCTTCGCAGGGTTGCCCAACGCGTGGTTGCCCGCCGCATGTAGTTCGTTATACACGTTTGATATCTTCAAGTGATCATTGGCGTTCAGAGGTTGCATAGCGTGCTCCTTGGTATATGTGCTCGTGCCACAGGCATTTGCCCGGGCGCGTAGTTCATTGCTTGGAGAATAGCACATGTTGCGTTAATCGCGCGTGGTGAGCAGGGGCTGGCTGTTGCATGTGCAAGAAGCATCTGCGTTTCCCTTTGGCGAACGTCGCGCTCATGCCGATTGTCCTCACAACCCGACAGGCCCGATTTCAACCCACGATTTCATCGCATTGCCAGGTCAAAAGAGTTCGGTCATCTTTGGCAAACCTGCGGCGCGCCCATCGAAAAAGCCGATGTTGCTCGCGCCGTGGTCGCCGTGTCTACGGCTGTTGCTGTTGGGCTTACTTTCGCCGGATAAAAAACTGCTTGCCACCGCGCGTCATCAAGAGCTGAATTGTGCTCCACGTGTAGCCTGCCATACAGAGCGGCGAGTAAGCTCTCGTTGGTCGCGTCACTCTCGCTTGTTGCTCATCGTATCGGCTCAACATCATGCGCTCAATCCAAAGCACCAACACGCACTCGCCGCGTTACTTCGGCGTGACTCATTCTTCGCCTTTGCACGCTGTCGCTACTCTTCGCTACCTGTGGCACGCTTCCAGGAATTTTAATCGCGACTACAATTGCCTATCGCCGCCACCCCCGGCGAGACCTCATACTCATCGGCCAGGGGGGCTTGGCCAAACTCAACTGTCCGGTCGCGGCGGCACACGCATTTCCTCGCGCCAGCCCGCCACGACTTTGGATCCCCCGGAGCACATCCATGGCAAACGGCAAGTGGACCAAGCAAGAGCTTCTCTCTCGTCCTGTTCAACATATCGACATCACCAAATTTGACGCGCGACCTGTCATCAAGTCCTACCGCGAAATGGCGTACAGCTCACGCACGCTCGCGCACGCCGCCGACATCTACTCGATGATGCTCAAGGACAAAGAGTGCGCCGTGATCCTGACCCTCGCAGGCAGCCTCATCTCCGCTGGCCTTAAAAAAGCCATCATTACGCTCCTCGACAATAACTGCATCGACGCCATCGTTTCGACCGGCGCCAACATCATCGATCAAGACTTCTTCGAAGGCCTTGGCTTCAAACATTACATCGCCCCAGGCAGCCCCGAAGCCCCACCAGTCGACGACCCCACCCTTCGCGATCTCATGATCGACCGAATCTAAGACACCTACATCAACGAAGACGAGCTTCGCGCGTGCGACGATGCAACGTACAAGATCTTTAACGCCTTTGAGCCTGGCGCGTATTCCAGCCGTGAAATGATCGAAGTCATGGGCGCGTTTCTTACCAAATACCACGCAAAGAACGAGTCGATCGTCAAGACGTGCTACGCCAAGCGCGTGCCGATCTTTGTGCCCGCCTTCAGCGACTGCTCCGCGGGCTTTGGCATCGTCCTTCAGCAGACCGAAGCCATCGAACAAGGCCGTGGCTTGGTCGCCTTTGACTCGGGTAAAGATTTCCGCGAACTCACCGACATCAAACTCGCATGCAAAGACACGGGCCTGCTCATGCTCGGCGGCGGCGTCCCCAAAAACTTCGCACAGGACATCGTTGTCGCTGCGGAACTCCTCAGCGAACGCAAGGGTGGCCGCGCCCGAGGCGACGTGGGCATGCACAAGTACGCGATCCAAATGACCGTCGCCGACTTGCGCGATGGTGCGCTCTCAGGCTCGACCCTGCGTGAAGCATGCTCGTGGGGCAAAGTCGATGTTGTCCATGAACAAATGGTCTTTGGTGAGCTCTCCGCCCTCTTCCCCATCCTCGCTTCTGATGCATACCACCGCGCCCAGTGGAAGGGCCGCAAGGGCTTCAAGTTCGCCGACCTCTTCGAGAAGGGCAATGGCTTGCCCGACTACATGGCCAAGCCCGCCGGGAAGAAGAAGGCCGGGGCGAAGTAAAGAGGCGTATGTG
>JBBRGG010000070.1:0-14689 GCA_038240875.1 Phycisphaerales bacterium
AGTCGGCGCGGACACTTCAGTGACAGCAGTGGGAAGTTGTGCCGAGGCTACTGAATTGGCTTGTGCCTGTGGCTTTGCAGCAGTTACGCCAGGCATACCCATGAACATTCCCATACTCATCGCGAAGGCTATCAACGCAGGCGTGAACGAAGAAGTTAGCACATATTTCTGAGCCAATGTCCACACAAGACGATCCATACAGACCTCCATCTACTTACAGGTGAATCCTCGTGTCAGATCGCGTGTCGTTTAGCGTTTCAGTCAACGCCTGCCCTACATTGAGAACGAATTCTCAACATGAGCATAGTCATCAAACCCGTGTCTGGCCACACCGACGCACCAGCCTTGCATTTTAAGCGAACTTGCCAGGTTGCACGTGCGTTGGATGCCAACGGCGATCACTGAGATTTGGACTCCTCAACACCCTTGATAACCACCTTCAAGGCCTACCTCTAAGTCGCCCTCAACTCCAAACCACCAAACCAAGCTGCCCGCAAGCAAGTAGCTCGTAGCGACCGATGGACTCGAATCGGCTTTGGGAGCAGGCTATACTTGCCCCCGTGACCGCAAGGTCGCGACGCCTGGTTCGCCGGGCCAACAATTTGCAATCGGGGCGGTAGCTCAGTTGGTAGAGCGCATCGTTCGCAATGATGAGGTCGCGTGTTCGACTCACGTCCGCTCCACTTCGGTAACTCTCCTGTTTACAGGCGTTTCTGTATGCCTTTTCCTCTGGGGATTTGCGGCTGTAATGCGTCGCACTTTGAGTAGGTACCAAATTATCACCAGACGCCGCACCATGCAAATCCTTGCTTAGCACTCGCTATCAGTTTTTTTACCTGATACATGTTTCCCACAATACCGCATGCACGCGGCTTCTGGGCAGGCTCGCATTACGCTTCGTGGCAAGACGTACTACCGGGATCTCTGAACGACCCGAAGTACGATTTGCGAAGTAATATATTTACATGGAATAATCGTAGTTTTATAAATGTATTGCAGGGTTGTTCAGTTGCTCCTACCTTGGAAATACAAGTCGCCTGAAAGTGAAGCTGAATACAAACGACTTGCAAGCGAGTAGTTGGCCATCGGATGCCGAACTACAAAAACTTAGGGTCATGACTAGCTGAGCGGGTTGGTACGGCAGAGTGTAAGCAGGACTTTGTACAGATTTTGGCCACGGTGGTTGAAACGGAACTCGCATTCTTTGAGGTGCAAGTAAAAGGTGTTCGGGTTCATTCCTCTGAACCGCGACAGTCGTGTTTTGGCGTATCCCCAGAAGCCTTCGATGCCGTTGATGTGGTTGCCGCGGATGGTGCGACTACTGAATTCGTTGGCTGAATGATCGACCCGTAAGTGCTTCTTGTAGCCCATGTCAACCAGGCCGTCGTAGCTCTTGAATCCGTCGGAGTGGATGACGGATCGAAGGTCGACTTTGCCTCGAATCGCGGCCAAAATCGTAGGTTTTGAACAGTCTTCGACGACCTCGGTGTAGACCTTGCCGTGCCGCTTGCAGATGCCAAAGACGATGGTTTTCTTGCCAGCGCCGCGCCCTGCTTTGCCCTTGACGCGACGTGGGCCGAAGTAACTTTCATCGACTTCAACGGTGCCACGGAATGGCCGTTCAAGCTCGCACGCCTGGGCCATGCGTTCGCGCAAACACGTGAGGAAACGGTTGACGCTGTTGCGGTTGAGGCCGGTCAACTGCGCGATCTGGACCGCCGTCAGGTCGGCGGCCACGTGACGCAGGAACTTGCGGAAAATAGCCTCTGAAACTCGAGAACGGATGACATAGCGGTTTTGCAATGTAAGACAAGCCTATCCCGGATGGTCCGGATGGCTCAGCTAGTCATGACCCTAAACAATTGCCTCGAGTTGAGCGTGGTTCTAGCTCGTCAGAAGGCAGACGCTCCAACGCCGGAAGCCAAGCCAAAGCGCCGCAAAAAGTCGTGAGAGTTCGCAGGTCGTTCATAAATATTGCGGCAGAAGAACAAGGCCGCAGCAATTCACCAGTGGGTTCACGAGTTGGAATGCGCTTCCATGGTGAACGTTGAAGTTCGAGTGCAGGCAGTACAAACGTTAACCACTTTTGCATTAATTTAGAATGCCATTTTAGGAGTGACAGTACGAGTCAGTTCGTCTTTACCTCTGAGTCCGTCGCTGAGGGCCATCCTGACAAGGTCTGCGATTTCATCGCGGATTCCATTCTGGATGCTCATCTGGAGCACGATCCTCTCGCGCGTGTGGCGTGCGAGGTACTTGTTAAGTCGGGCCATGTGGTTCTCGCGGGCGAGATTTCCAGCAATGCCGAGATCAACATCGAGCAGGTAGTTCGCGGCGCCATCCGCACCATCGGATACACCGACCTGGGCGAGCCCTTTAATGCGCACGGTGTCTTGATCGCAACTCTGCTCACCCGCCAGGTTGCCGAGATCGATGCGGGGGTGTCTCGGGCGACCGATGACGGCTCGCAGCAAGGCGCGGGCGATCAAGGGATCATGTTTGGTTACGCTACGCGAGAGACGCCAGAATTGATGCCCCTTCCCATCCTTCTAGCCCACCGGTTATCGCGCTGCCTTGCAACGGCAAGACATTCAGGAGAGGTTTCATGGCTACGCCCGGATGCCAAGACCCAGGTCAGCGTTCATTACGACGGCGACATTCCCACGAAAGTGACCGACGTGCTCGTGTCAACTCAGCACGCTCCGAGTGTTGACCAAAGCACTATTGCCACGTTCATCCGCGACGTGCTCGTGCCCAGAGCATTAGGATCATGGGCGAGCGACGAGATCCGCTTTTTGATCAATCCGTCGGGATCCTTTGTGGAGGGCGGCCCATCCGCCGATGCTGGCGTCACAGGCCGCAAGATCATCGTTGATACCTACGGGGAATTTGCTCGGCATGGCGGAGGCGCTTTTAGCGGCAAAGACCACAGCAAGGTTGACCGTAGCGGGGCCTACTTCTGCCGGTACGTAGCGAGGCGGGTTGTTCAGCAAGAACTAGCACGTCGGGCGGAGATCCAAGTCTCATATGCCATCGGACGAGCGCAGCCAGTCTCGGTGCTTGTGGATACATTCGGGACTGGCGATCCGGCAAAGGCCGCAGCGTACGTGAAGGACACGTTTGATTTCCGCCCGCAGGCCGTGATCGACCGGTTGAGACTGCGTCGCGCCAACTACCGCGCGACTACAAACTATGGGCACTTTGGAAAGCCGGGTCTGACATGGGAGGAGTAAACTGGACTACCAATCGCAATTCGTAGTCTGTGGTTGTCTCCACTCTGATAATGAAAATGCGTACGAGACAAGCACTCGATGCGAACGCCTTAAATAACTCGAAGACTAAAGATGGCTGAAAACGCCATTGTTTGGAGTGTCCGAACCTAGAACTCAGAGCGATCCGGTCCGGACTCCTCCATCAATATCGAAACCGAGAGCGCCGAGCCACCGCCCTAAAGTACGTGAGGAGGCGATTTGTCCGCTCAGTCTGTAGAGGACAAGGACCTTGTCACCTTTGACGAGGGCGTTGAACCTTAATTATGTGTCAGTTTCGAACCAGCCATGCTTTCGGGGGCCGTTTATGCCGCTTTCCTAGCCGAGAGAGCGGGATTAGCCGCTCCAGCGAACTCCAGAGGCCAGTGGACAGGCCCGTGCTAAATAGGCGGATCAAACAACCGCCGCGATAATCTGCAGCCGGCATTCGTACGGTCCTGTCATGGCTGAGACACTCCAATCCGACCACATCCGTTTCCCGAAAGGCGGTCAACTGGAACTTGGCCCGCAGCATCGACGCGTGGTCCAGGCCCACCTGACGGTCGTAGATCTCATAGGCATCGGCATCGGTGATGACCACGAGCGGGGCACCATTGCGGCTGGCATAGTCGAATGCCTGACGGAGCGCGGAGTCGCGGTCAGGCTTTGAGCGCAGGGTCGTCTTGACTTCAATGACGAATCGCGGCTTGCCGTCGCCGCTGCGCACCAGCACGTCAATGTGACCGATCTGAAACACAACTGAAGATGGAGCATGCCCCAGCCGGACCAGCAGATCCTTGACGAGGTACTCCATGTTGCGTTCGGGGAGGCCGCGTGATGATTTGACGCGGTCGAGATACTCGGAAGCTCCGTCGAACGGCGGGATGATCGTGGGTTCGGTGGGATGAACAGGAGCGGCAACATTGCGGCCAGCGAATGCCAGGGGTTGCCCCCCAACGGAAGATGATCCGAGCATCGCCAGCCACTGTTCTCGTGCGCCAACGATCAGATCATTGCTGTAGTGAGTGTAGTGGGACGGCTCCTTCACTTTGGGCACGTACAGCCGGTCCATGGGAGGAAAGCCAGCTCCATTCGATTGAAACACCATTGTCTTGCCGCGAAGTGTGACAACCCAGGCACCTCCTTGGCCGTAGCCCTCATTCTCAAAGTCCATTTGGCCGCCCTCCTGCTCAACGATTGACCTTATTTCCTCGTATATTCGTCGCTTCATGGGGCTGCTCCGGTTGCTCGTTCCGCTCGAGAATAGGCCCGCTCTGACGCCTTGCGGTCGCGTCGATCAACGCCAGCAACATCGTGCCATTGTTGACGTTGGCTGCGTTGAGATCGGTGACCAATAGCGTACCTTGCCCGTCGGTCAAAAGGCTGTGTTTACAGCCGAGTTTGCCGCGATCTGTCGGGTTTGGGCCGATTGTGTCGCCCTCCAACCGAACACACGCTAGACGAGTCGGCGTCTGCGCGAGACCAATCGATAAGCTCGGCGGTATTAAGCTTGGCCAGGAGTACTTCGTGCAAATTCTGCCACTCGCCGTTGCGCTGCCATTGGGCTAGGCGCCAGCAGGTCATGCCGCAGCCGCAGCACGTTTCTTGTGGCAGCAACTCTCACAGGATGCAGGTGCAAAGTACGAAAAGAATGCTTGTAAGGCAGGCGTAATCAGGCACACGTTTGCGCCCCGGATGCTTGAACCTGCGAGGCTTCTTCGAGATGATCGTTTCGATGATTTCCCGCAATCCGTCCTGCAGCAGCGGCTTGGCCATAGCGTGCCTTCTTGCACGACCAACTCACCGCAAGCTGCATGACATTCCGTGAGAGGCATTAAGGAGCACTCACAGGTAGGATTTGACAACGCCTCTTACGCGCCTTCTCCCCTCGCTCTACCCGTCTACACTCTGCGTTCCGACGCGACGGTTCGCGTTGGCGCATCCCCCGACGGGCAGGCCGGTTGTCACCGGTCGCGTCGACGTACGCCCCACTTCCGTGAACACCGGGGCACCCTAGGCAGCATTCGATGATCCCCAACAACGATCCCATGAAGTCCGAAGTCAACTCCGACATCACCCCTGAAATGTCGGCGGAGTTCGATGCCGCGATGAAGGCTGCTACCGACGCGCCTGAGCCTGTTAAAGGCAGTTCGGTGGGCGGAGCCGCTGGCAACACTCGTGGCGGACCTCGTAACCCTTCGAGTAGCTCCTCTGGTTCTTCATCGCAAACCAGCGTGCGCGCCCCAGGCACTCGCGGCCCGCGCGTTGTTCAAGCCGGTCGCGTTCACCGCACCGGCACCGTCGTCTCCGTTGGCCCTTCCGACATCTTCGTCGAGTTCGGCCCGCGCGAATTGGGCGTTGTCCAACGCATGCAGTGGCCCGACGACAAGGACCTGCCCGTTCAAGGCCATGAGCTTCAGCTTGTCGTCGATAAGCACGAGCCCAGCGAGAACCTATTTATTTGTTCTCGCCCCGGCGCGGTTCAGAAGGCCGATTGGGAACTTCTCGATGCTGGCCAGGTTGTCGAAGCTCGCGTCAGCGGCGTTGCCACCTCTAAAGAAGGCAAGCAAGTCGGCCTTGAGCTTGAAGTTGCCAACCATCGCGCCTTTATGCCCGCTGGCCAGATCTCCTTTGACCGCATCCCCGACCTCTCGGTCTTTGTCGGCGAGAAGATGAAGTGCGTTGTTACCCGCGTCGAACGCTTCGGCAAAGGAAACATCGTTCTTTCTCGTCGCGACATCCTCGACGAAGAACGCAAGGTTCGGATGGAAGAGTTGCGCAAGACCTTGGTCGAGGGCGCGACAGTCGAAGGCACCGTACGCCGCGTTGTTGAGTTCGGCGCGTTCGTCGATATCGGCGGCGTCGATGGCTTGCTCCACCTCTCCGACATGACCTACGACCGCGTATTCCCAGGCATTAAAAACGTCGAGAAGTACGTCAAGGTCAACGATCGCATCCGCGTCCAGATCCTCAAGGTCGAACGCGACGAAGCCGCCGATGGCGCGCCAGCTTCTGACCAGCCCGCCGACGGTGGCGAGCAGGGTGGTGGTGGTGGCGGTCGAGACAATCGCCAGCGCAAGAGCCTTCGCGTAAGCCTTGGTTTGAAGCAAGTCCAAGGCGACCCCTTTAGCCATTCGGTGATCGCCGAGGGCGCCGACGTGACTGCAAAGATCACGCGCATCGCCGAGTTCGGCGCGTTTGCCGAGATCGCGCCCGGCGTCGAAGGCCTTATCCACATCTCCGAACTCGACCACAAGCGCATCGGCAAGGTCGAAGACGTTCTCAAACCCAACGAAGTGGTTCAGGCTCGCATCCTGAAAATTGATCAGGCCAACCGTCGCATCTCTCTATCCATCAAGGCTCTCAAGCCACTCCCCGAAATCCAGATCGGCTCTGCCGCCCAGAGCGAAGGTGGGCCAGGCGGCGGCGGTCAGGGTGGGCAAGGTGGACAAGGTGGTCTGGGCCGTTCTGGTCCAGGCTCACAAGGCCGTGGCGGTCCCAAGGGTCGCGACCGCGTCGAGCGTGGCGGCCGCTCTATCGAAGAAATCACCAAGGAAACGCCAGCCCTCCGCCGAATGCGCGAGAAGGCACGCAATCTCAACTTCAAGGGTGGGCTTTCGTAATCTGATTCAAGATTTAAGTTCAAAATGATAAAAAGCCCATGAGTTCAAACTCGTGGGCTTCTTTATTTGTGCGCAGTGTGTTTAAGAAGAATAAGAAGAAGAACAAGAACGAGAAGAAGGAAAAAACCAGTTCTCACCGCAGCCCATATTCCTTGAGCTTGCGATAGAGCGTGCGTTCGCCGATGCCGAGAAGTTTAGCGGCGTACTCGCGATTGCCTTGCGTCAGCCGCAGCGTCTCGCGGATCGCTCGCTTTTCGATTTGTTCAAGGCTGGTTCCCGCGAGCGAACCGGCGACCGCTGGCCCATCGCCGCCTTCTGAACTTTCCATGTCCGGGCCGTCGTCGGCCGCACGAACGTCGTCGGGAATGTGCCGAACATCGAGCATACCAGGCGTGCCGGGGTCAAAGTCAGGCAGCGCGGTCACGACCATGTTCTGAACAACATTAAGAAGTTGGCGAACATTGCCAGGCCACGCGTAACTGGTCAAACGCATCATCGCCGCATCAGTAAAACCGGGCACTTCGCCAGGCAACTTGCCCATGTTGCTCCAGGCTTTGGTCAGCGCGAGCCTTGCGATCCGCGGGATGTCCTCGCGCCTTTCGCGCAAGGGTGGCAGGTGCACCTGCGCTCCTTTGATCCGGAAGTACAAATCCTCACGAAATACACTTTGTGCGATGAGCTGCGAAAGGTCTTTATTCGTCGCACTCACCAGGCGAACATCGGTCTTGCGCGGATCATTGCTGCCAACGCGGACAACCATTCCCGTCTCAAGGACGCGTAGCAATTTGGCCTGCATCTTGAGGGGCAT
Source organism: Phycisphaerales bacterium (assembly GCA_038240875.1). Classification (GTDB taxonomy): domain Bacteria; phylum Planctomycetota; class Phycisphaerae; order Phycisphaerales; family UBA1924; genus JBBRGG01. Next base: position 7,680 of record JBBRGG010000070.1, read on the forward strand.
GTCGCCGATTTCATCGAGGAAGAGCGTACCGCCGCTAGCGTATTCAAAGACGCCTTCGCGATCGCGTTCGGCACCCGTGAACGCGCCGCGTACGTGACCAAAGAGTTGGTCTTCAAGGAGTGTCTCGGCTTCCGCCGCACAGTTAAGCGCGACGAATCGGCCCTTCGCTCGTGCGCTATTCGCGTGAACCGCAGCGGCAATAAGTTCCTTTCCCGTACCGCTTTCGCCTGTCACCAGCACGGGCAAATTGCTCGCCGCAACCGCGCGTACCGAGCGAATCACTCGTCGCATCGGCTCACTGGCGGCGATTAATCCATTGAAGCCCTGATGCGTGTCGTTCTCGCCGGGCGGACCTTGGTGCGCTCGTGACAACGCAGTCCCCGCGGCTCGATTGATAAGCTCGCGAAACACGGCGAGATCCAAGGGCTTTTCGATGAAGTCATACGCACCAAGCTTGAAAGCCGCTCGCGCAGTAGCGACATCGCCATGAGCCGTGACCATCACTGTCTCAGCGTGTGGCTGGAGCTTGCGCGCCGATTCGAGAACTTTAAGTCCCGCGTCTGCGCCGTCCGCAGCTATCCCGTCCTTGCCGCCGGAGCTAGGCATGCGCAGGTCCGTCACGATCACGTCGAAAGCGCCGTGCTTTAATTCATCGAGTGCCTGTACGACCGTGGTCACCACCGTGCACACGTGCCCGGGCTTTCGTAGCGCGTCGGCCATCACGTCCGCGTGTTCGGGTTCGTCCTCAACGATCAATACTTGTGCCGCGATTCGATCCATGTCCGTCATTGGGCAATGATATTGCGCAAAAGTTCCGCGGGCTTAGGGACTTATTCGCGCCCACTACTCCACCCCAGGCGCTCGATTGCGCAGAGTGCTATCGCCAATGCGTCGGCTAAATCCGGCGGGCTGGGCAACTCCGCGAGACCGAATCGTTCCTGCACCGCACGCTGCATGTGTGCCTTGACGGCTTGCCCGTTGCCTGTAAGCGCTTTCTTGACCGTCGCCGGGCGAAGTTCCACCAGTCGTAGACCCGCTTTGCGCGCCCCAAGCAAGAGAACGCCTCGCGCGTGGGCCATGATGATCGAAGTCGCTGGGTGATTGGTGTGGGCAAAGATCGCTTCGATGGCGACCGCGTCCGGCGTGACCCGCTGGATCAAATCGGTAAAGTCACGATCTAGTTCGAGTAATCGGGCCGAGATGCTCGCGACCGGTGCCTTGCCAGTTGCCAACCTGCGAAGACCAGACGCCAAATCTATTGCGCCCGTCGAATCTTTTTCGTTCAGCCTTGCTGCTTTGGCCTTTGGATCTGCCGACTTTCCCAGCCGAAAGACGCCTGCTTCAACAATCCGTGGCATCGTGGTCAACGCGGCCACGCCGCTGACGCCTTCTAGACAGGCATACCCAGTGATGCGTAGCCCAGGATCGATGCCAAGGACACGCACGAGAATCTCCCAAAGCTCAACTCAATGTGCTATTGACGCGCTCGACGCTGCCGAAGCAACCTGAAAGTGCCTGAGCCAGTACACAACGGTACGGGCCATGATGTCTGTCTCGATGTTGACAACATCGTCTACACGAGCCGTCCCGAGCGTAGTTTTGGCAAGCGTCGTAGGGATCAGCGCAACGTCAAAGTTACCCGAAGCCAGGTCCACCGACGCCACCGTAAGCGAGATCCCTTCGACGCAAATCGACCCCTTGGGAATGATGCACTCCAGCAAGTCTTTAGGCGGCGCGATCGTCATACGCCAATCGGGCGTCGTCAGGATCTTGACGATCCGGGCTACTCCCTCGACATGACCTTGCACCATGTGCCCACCCAAGGGCGTGGCGAGCGTCGCCGACGTTTCGAGGTTCACCGGGCTGCGAACTCGAAGCGAACCGAGCGAAGTTTTATCGATGGTTTCGGTGTGAACATCAAAGAGCATTGCCCGTGAAATTACGGATTCTTGGCCAGTAATTGTATCCGCCAGTGCCCGACTTTCCGGTTCAGCCGCAACCGTCAGGCACACCCCACTGACACAAATCGAATCACCCATGCGAATGCTCGCCGCCTCGAACCAACTAGCCACTGATTCAACCACGAGTCGCACCCCCGCGCCATCGGGTTTGTGCACGAGTTCACGAACCACACCTAGCGACTGGACCAAGCCGGTAAACATGCTGTATTGTCTGCCGACTGTGGCGTAATTGTCAAGGAATAATCCGATGAAAGCCCACCTTCGACTTGGTGCCACGCCAAATCGTTCGCCACCACGTACATGGACTCATCAAGCTCACCCCCTACCGATAGTCCTATCACCCTGTAAACCATCTTCCTTCAACCCTTCACCTTTCAAGAAGATGCCTACGACTCGGGTCGATTGCCTGCACGATGAGCCAGAATGCCCGTATACTCGTCCCCATGCGGCGTGATGGCCAGCCTAAGCCCTAGTCCTCTCTCTATTTTGATTCTGTTCCGACCTGAAGACCATTTGAACTTGTCCCGCATCGTTTAACGCTCAACGACGCACGTTTCAGCACCATTTCCGTACCCTTGATCCACGACCGGAGATCCACACGGATGCACGCAGCGACCTCGCCAACCTCCAATGGCCCCCCTTCTGGCCAATCACGCAGCATGCTGTTCTTCGCACCCGCGATTGCGGCACTCGTACTTGCGGCTGGCCTTATCCCCATAGGTTGTACACCCAATACAACAAAGGGGTCCACCGCTGATACGGCTCAATCGCCAAAGGGTGATCCAAAAACCGACAAGCCCGCTTCCAGCCTCGCTCCCTCGGGCGTCGCCATCAACCACGAAGAGTGGTCCAAAATCGGCTACCGCCTCGACTGGGTCGGCTATCCCTTCCCCGCCACACGCAAGCGTGCCAGCATCATCGCGATGACCGCCTCTAACGACGCACTACTGATCCAAGAACGCTCGAGCACGGTCACGCTCATGGAAACTTCCAATGGTGCTAACCGCTGGACCCTCGATGTTGCCAGCCCTTTGACCAAGTTTGTCGGACTTGATCGGGACCCCACCGATCCCGCCAAGGTCTTGGTCGTAAGCGAATCTGAAATCTTCACCCTCGCCGCCGCGACTGGCAACCTCATCGGCCGCGACGATCTTGACAAGGTCGTCAACTCCAGCCCCGTCATCAGCGGCGACCTCGCCATCTTCGGCACCGCCGACGGCCAGATTTACGCCCACCGCCGCTCATTAGGCTTTGGCTCCTGGGGTTTCAGCTTCGATGCAACCGTTGAAGCAAAGCCAGTACGCATCGGTGAGAACGCATTCGGCTTTGTCAACCAGCGCGGCGACGTCGCCTTCTTGAGCTCGCAAGGCAGCCTCCTAGGCCGCGGCAAAATCTTCGCTGGCCTAGCCACCAACCCGGTCGCCGACGATGAACGTATGTACATCGCTGGCCTCGATCAGTCTGTTTGGGCCTTCACTCCCACGGGCCAGTTGGCTTGGCGCTATCGCACACCAACCCCGCTCGATGTACAGCCCGCGGTCCATGATGGAGTGCTCTACTGCGAAATTCCCGCCTCCGGCCTCACCGCCTTTGACGCCGCCACCGGACAGATCAAATGGCTCGCCAAAGGCACCAGCGGTACCGTCATCGGCATCCGCAAGGGCCTCTTGCTTCTCTGGAACGCGCAGCCGCGAGGCTCCTCCACCCTCATCACAATTGACCCACGCGATGGCAGCGTTGTTGATCAACTCTCCATCCCCAATGTCCAACGCCTCATCACCGATCGCTTCGTTGATGGCGCCATCTACATCGCTTCGAATAAAGGCGCGGTTGCGCGCCTCGTGCCCCGGTAGTCGGCACGCCCCAATTCTCGTTTGATTTTAACCGGTAGTTCGTGAGGACTTCCCATGCGCAGACGCGAGTGCCCCATAAAGTGGACCATCCCATGAACGGCCTCATCCAGGTAACCCGCGCGCTTCTCTCTGTCTCCGACAAAACCGGGCTTGTCTCCTTTGCTCGCGCCCTTCACGCGCGTGGTGTCATCCTCATTTCTACCGGCGGCACCGCCAAGTCTCTCCGCGATGCCGGGCTCCCGGTCACAACTGTTGAAGAGCTCACAGGCCAGCCCGAAATCCTCTCCGGCCGAGTCAAAACGCTTCATCCAACAGTCCATGGCGGCATCCTCGCCCTACGCAACGATCCTGATCACGTCGCGCAACTTGCCAAGCAAGCCATTCGACCAATCGATCTTGTCTGCGTCAACCTCTACCCCTTCGAGCAAACCGTCGCCAAGCCGGGCGTCTTGCATGAAGACGCGATCGAGAATATCGACATCGGCGGGCCTTCGATGATCCGTTCCGCCGCCAAAAACCACGCCTTTGTCACCGTAGTTACGCGTGCAAACCAGTACGACCGCGTCCTCGAAACCCTCGCCAACAACCAAGGCAAGACCACGCACGCGCTTCGCGTCGAGCTCGCACGCGAAGCCTTCGCACTCACTAGCCGCTACGACGCAGCCATCGCTGCCTATCTCACGAGCCTCGCCGAAAGCGAATTCCCTCCAGTCCTTAACATGACATTGGCCAAGGTCGAGGACCTTCGCTATGGCGAAAATCCGCACCAGTCTGCTGCGTTGTATCGTGCTACTGGTGCGCCGCGTGGTGTCAGCATCTTGTCTGCGCAGCAGCTCCATGGGAAAGAACTCTCCTACAACAACATCAACGACGCCAACGCCGCCTTGCAACTGGTTGTCGCACTCGCCCGCCTCGACTCCACTCGCACCGCAGCCGCCGTCATCAAACACACCAACCCGTGCGGCGCGGCAACGGCCAAAGAGTCGTCTAGTGGTACACTCCAAGGAGCCGTCTACGCTGCTATCGATGAAGCAATCGCTGGCGACCCCCTCGCGGCCTATGGCGGGATCCTTGCCGTCTCCGACGTCGTCGATGAAGAAGCCGCAGGCAGGCTCTGTGGCAAAGACGTTTTCCTCGAAGTCATCATCGCGCCCGGGTTTACCACCGCCGCGTTGGACGCTCTTCGCACACGCTGGGTTAATGTTCGCCTGCTCGCTACCGGCCCTTTGAATGCGCACGCGCACCAACATGGCCGCGAAATCGAGATCAAACACATCGAGGGTGGCTTGCTCGTCCAGCATAAAGACGACGGCTTAACCAGCAACTTCGTCCATCGCGCGGGACCAACAAACCTCGAGACAACCAACTCAGTAATCGAGATCGCGCGTTTCCTCGAAGTCGTCGTGCGTTCTCTTTTGAGCAACGCCATCGTCATCGGCGGCAAGAGCCCCACCCGCTACAACGCCATCCGCATGTTCGGCGTTGGCGCAGGCCAGATGGACCGTGTCACCGCGTGTGGGCTCGCTATCGGTAAAGCAGGCACATTCACTGAGGGCGCGGTCGCTTTCTCCGACGCATTCTTTCCATTCTCCGACGGCCCACAATTGCTCATCGATGCAGGCGTTATTGCAATCGTGCACCCAGGCGGCTCCAAGCGCGACGCCGACACGTTCGCCCTGTGCGATCAACGCGGGGTGATCTGCCTCACCAATTCGTTTCGTCACTTTCGCCATTGAGCAATTTCGCGACGTGACGCGCGTGCAAGCACTCACGCACCAATTGAAAGTTCTTCATCCATGCGCGGGAACCAGCGCCGAACCCGAGCCGCATCAAAGTTCGTCGGCCAAAGCTCATCGGCACCAGGCACCTTATCCTGATCGTGCTCGATTGCGTATCGCAGGACCGCTTCGATCACGCGTGATGGCGCGACGGTCCCGCCGCCCCAATGCTCATGGTCAACCCACGACAGCGTGACGACGTGATCGGTCTGACCCAAGCCAGGCCGCTGCAGGCAAACTTCATATCGCCAACCCCTGCTCGTTTCCACCTCGGTACCAAGCACCACAACGCCTCGCGCAGAATCCTCGACGCGTTTACCACGCGAGCTTCCCGTCGAATGGCCGGTAGATTGGCCAATAGGATTGTGCATGGGCTTGCCTTGCGGGTTCCCCGTCGGGCTTTGGTCAGGAGATGGAGGTTGGTTGGGAGGAGTCGGCACAGGTATCTATCGGCAAACGCACGCAGGGTGGCCAGATCCAGTGGCGAGAAGTCGCGAACTGAGGCCACACAAACAATCTTCAGCATGAAAGAATCTGGCCTCAGCTACGCCAAAGCACCCACTATGGCGGTATTCTGGGCCTTCATTAGTCAAAAATCAGCCTGCTATAACAAACTCTGGCTTCGACGATCTTTATCGTTCCACCGAATTGTCGAACAAACCAAGAGCCACTTTGGGGATTTGAACCCCAGACCTATGCTTTACGAAAGCATCGCTCTACCGCTGAGCTAAAGTGGCCTAAATCATAGACTTATATAAATTATTACTGCCCAATCCGCTCAACCTTGCACGATAACGTGCTCACACCGCGGCAGAAATCACGAGATCGCGGTATGCACAAACCACTACCAGTTCGACCCAAAGGCGAAACCAATGGGATGGAAGTATCGGCGGGCAAGTGCTCCAAGTCCACTGCTTAGGCACTGCGATCCGCAGCAAGTTCATAAACTGGCTTAACTAGCTCAATTTACTGGCTTCATTTGCCAGCCTTCACGCCAACTTGTATGACTTCTCGTTTCCAGCCAACTTCTTGGTCTTGCGATCCTGCCAACTATCGGTAATCTCCGTCGTCCCAGCGTGCCACGCGGGCAATTTCCGACGCAGGAAGCCGCTCGGCGTGCCCATCCAGCGAGACCGCCGCCGCCCCATTCCCGTGGCGATTTGGAGCCGTTCGCTGCCAAGTCGTGTGCGACGAACCGCCAACGCCGGAAATATTGCTCGATATCCACATATCGTAATAGATCGAAACCGCAACATCGGACGCGCTGCCTGTATACCAAAATCCCCAGCGCTGCCCACCCGGGTCCTCGTTAAAGCAGGTTAAAAACAACGTCGAGCTTGGCCTAGGAGTCCGCGAAAGAGCCGTCGGCGGCTTGCCCCCAAGCGTCGAAACCGTCGTCGGCGACGTAAAGCGCATTC
>JBBRGG010000071.1:0-14609 GCA_038240875.1 Phycisphaerales bacterium
ATACAAGCACAATCGATGGCAATGCCAGGCATAAACGCCTTATACAGCCCGAAATCCTACTAAAGTTGCAGTGAATTGGCGTATATCGGTATCGATTTTGCGGTATGTTTCGGCATGAGCAGGCAAGCCAAGACATGAAACTATCAAATCTCACGATTCATTCATGTTTGGGTTGAAGTTGATGTGTGCCCAGTCCGATTCGAGAGCAGAGTCGGACGTGCGCCTGAATGGGCGCGGGTTCGGGCGAACAGTCGAACTGCCGCTGAGAAAGAGGATTATCCTTTGAAAGTGCACATTAAAGTCATTGCGGCGGTCATCGCGCTTGGTGGCTTTGTTGTTGCGTTGCTCGCGGGAATGCTGGTAGGTAATCCTCCTCACATCACGCTTTTCAAGGCTTTGGTCGCGTTGGTCATCTGCCAATTTCTAGGTATTTGTGTTGGGTATATCGGCACGCACATTATTGCGGACCATCTCGAAGCCCACAAGGCGAAGACTCCGATTCCATCATTAGCTGTTTCACCCATAAGAGCCGCATCTTCGTCACCAACGGATGAAACCGTTGTAGAAAGTGTGTGAATTCTTGTATTCGTCCGCGCGTTGCCTTGTCATGTTTGTATACTCATCGTGCTGTCAGGTCATGGAAGACTTGAGAGCAGTTCTCGTGAGATCGGTGTTGGGTCTTGGCTCGTAGGTGAACGTGTGCTGGAAGTACTCGTTGCATCCTAGTAAGCCACATGATTACAACACCTCCTTTGATTCGCTCGTGCTCGTTCGAGCACGCACGGATCGTGGGTAGAAGCAGGCCTTGGCGTGGATCGCCGCCTGCTTCGGATCTCGGGATGGGCTTCATTGAAGAAGCCCAAATTAGGGTCAAGGAGTCGACCGCATGTCAACGAAAAAAGGTTTATTTCGCGGGTCATTGCGCTCTAAAGCGCGTTTTTCCGCTCGGCACGCAGAACCATCGCGTGTGCCTAGCCCCTTCGATAAGCGCGACGTTGAAGATCTCTGGCGCGAGTTCGCCAAGACGCACGACGAATCAATCCGCAACTATTTCATGATTCGGTTTCTTCCACTTGTTCGCTACAACGCCGAGCGGATTTACACGCGGCTTCCCGATGAGGTCGACATCGAAGACCTCATGTCCGTGGGCGTTTTTGGGCTGATGGACGCGATCGACGCGTTCGACCTTGAACGCAAGGTGAAGTTTGAAACGTACTGCGCCCCGCGTATTCGCGGCGCGATTCTTGATGAGCTTCGATCGATGGACTGGGTGCCACGATTAGTGCGTCACCGCGCGGGCAAGGTCGATCAGGCCCGTCAGCATATCGAAAAAACGACGGGCGTCGCCGCAACGGACGACCAGATTGCTTCACTCTTGAAGGTCGATCAAGAAGAGTTTGGCAAGCTCAAACGCGATTCGGCAGCCGTCCTTACTCGTAGCCTAACGCAGCGGTGCTATCCCGGCGATGGCAGCCGCGAGATCCGCGACCTTGATGTTGTCCGCGAGGATTCTGGGTTCAATCCTGTGCAAGAGCTTCAACGCCGTGACATGCGCGAGCTGATTACCAAGGGCCTTTCGCGTGCCGAGCGGCTCATCGTGATCCTGTACTATTACGAGAACATGACGATGAAGGAAATCGGTTCGACGCTCGACCTTTCCGAGTCCCGCGTCAGCCAGATGCACTCTTCGATTCTCGCGCGACTGAAGGCACAGATGCAGCATCGCACACGTGAGCTTGAAGAAGTGGACTAATCGGTTTCCCACATATACGCACCCTCACCAACCCCTTTTCGAGAGAAGGGGTTTTTTTTATACCTACATACTACGTTGAAAGCCAGTTCTTGGCTCGCGCCAACTTTGCTGGCTACCGTCGCGCATCAAAGCGAATAGCGATTCCAACTTGAACGCACCGATATCAAGCGAAGGCCACGTCCAGCCAAGAGAAGTCGCCGCGATTGCGATGGGGTCTAATCTTTCCTCGGCGTTGGGTAATCGGGCCGCAATACTTGACTCTGCGGTTCGCGCGCTGGCATCATTGCCACAGACTCTACTCGTGCGTGTCAGCACGTACCACACCACGCGTGCGGTTTCGACCGTTGCACAACCCGACTTTCTCAACGCCGTCGCGATTGTGGAAACCACGCTTAGTCCGCGTGCGCTGCTCGACGCGCTACTTTCCATCGAGCAAACCCATGGCAGGCAGCCCTTGGCTGATGTTGGTGCGAGCGCGGTTCCTCAGCCTGGCGCACCAGAAATATTGCCTTGGCAGCCGCGAACGCTCGATCTTGATCTGATCTTAATGGGCACGCGTATCGTGCAAGAAGAAGGCTTAATCGTGCCGCATCCAAGGATGCACACGCGCCGGTTTGTCCTTGTTCCTCTCGCAGAAGTTCTGCCCGACGCGCTCGTGCCTCTGTCGAACTATTCAGGCGGGCCGATGCCAACCGTTCGTGAGCTGCTCGCCCTGTTGCCCGGGTGAAAATGGTTCGTAACCTCGCCTGATGCGTACGCTCACGAGCTCGATTCGGCAAGTTCAATCTGCAACCTAAATTCTATTGAGGCGTCTAACCACGTACATCTATGAACAGTGCACGAAACCTAACTCTCAATCGGCACATGTATTCTACCTTGCACACGATTAGCGATGCCCCATGGCGGAATCCTTTGAGCGCTAGTTGGAGAGCTGCTTGGAAAGTAGGGCTTGCTGCCACGATCTTGGCCCAAGCGTCCGCCACGAAATGCCTATTTGCCCAGCCTACTCGCCAAACGCAGCCATCTATTGTACAGCCTGTAATCAAACAGCCTGTAATCAAACAGCCTGTAATCGAACCAGCGCCATTGACGATCGTGGATACGGATTTACTTGCGCGTGTTCTCTCTGCCGCGGTTCTCGCACACTATCGCGAAGCACCCTTCTACGAAGAAGTCACGATTGAAATCACCGCAGCGTCGGGCGGTACGCGCACGTCAACAATCCGCATCGCGTGCGATCCGCGCGTCACTCTGCCACAACTTGGCGAAACGCTGGAAAATCCATCGGTTTCAACCCGTGCGAACCAAGCACAAATCATCGAATCGCGTCCGGTTATCCGCTTTGAGCTAGGCAACCTTACCGTCCTTGCCACGCCCACTCGACTTATCGCAATCAGCGCCCTCGCGCCCGATCGTTTCTATGAAGCGCAGCTTTCCGCGTCGCGACCCATGCTCGATCAACTTGCCCAGTTGCTCCCCTTGCTCCCCTTTCCGCAAGCCCACCTCGCCCTCGCTCCTGACCCACTGCGCGCGTGGGATCGTGCACGTGCGAGCGTCGCGCAAGCTGTACCATCGCTCCTTATTGGTCCGATTGAATTGCTCACGCCGGATTCTGCGAGCGAGCAGGCTTCGTTCGCGTACCTTGGCGTGCCACGCACATTCGATCCACTCGCCGCGGTAGCACAGCCCGATTCATCACAGCCTGATTCGTCGCAGTCTGGTTCAGGAAAGCAAGCCGCAGGCATCGCCTTTGAGATTATTCCCGAGCGCGGCGTAATTACTTCGGTGCTTGTGCACGAGCCCGCGTCCGGCGAAAATACAAAGACCGTCGGCGTATATCGCGCCCGCAACCGCGATCTCGGCCCGCCACCAATCGACTTGTTCGCGCTCGATCTAACTGGTCGTCAGCGTGTTGGGTCATTGGCTCGCTTGCGTCCGCCCGAGCCCGAAGCAATCGTCGGTGCAAGGCTGCCTGTGATGGGGCTTGTGGACGAGAATTTACAATTGTGGGACCCCGCAAGTGTGCTCGCGTCCGGGGCCGTTTACTCCCCTGATCCGAAGAATTCCACAGCGAGAGTGTCTCGAATCGCGCTAGTGCTGTACGCGCCGGAACAATCGCTTCGAGCCACAAAGCCAGCGAACGAGAATAAGCCAGCTACGAGTGAGCCAATCACGAACAGGCAGCCCGATGCGCGCGCCATGATCGATGACGCTTTCGCCGCCGCGATGCTCGTGCGCGGTTTGGCCGACCGCTATCGACGGGAGATCGCGCTCGCGGCTCGCACGCCGATTTCGACTCAACCAACAGCACAACCAGTCGCACAACCAGACATACCAACTGGCGCTTCAATCGATCCAGATCAGGCTCCGCAAAGGCCTTTGCCGCCGCGTGTGCTTGTGGTGCCGGTAGCCGTCTTTGAACTTGAGGCATTTCGCCCGGAGCGAATCCGCGAAGAAGCCATCGTTTGGAACGAGTTGGGCACGCCCGGCGCGTTCACCTCCACCGGTTCGGCACTCCTCAAACGCTTCGATGCCAACCCCGGCGTCGTTATCGTCGTCACCGATGCCGATCAGGTTGTACATGCCATTATCCGCTGGTCCGACAACACCGACGCTGAACGCCAAAGGCTCCTCGATTCTGCGTTCCGCGCCAGTGTGCAAACCCCATAACATTCCGGCACACTTCGCTGCGCAAGTCTCCAACAAGTCTTCAAGCATTGCGTGCACAAGCCTCATACCCTTCTTTCGTGAGCGTACCCACCAAGCCCAAGGTTCTCGTAGCGATGTCCGGCGGCGTTGATTCATCCGTCGCCGCAGCATTGCTCCTGCGCGCGGGCTTTGAGCCCGTCGGTTGCTTCATGCGTTTGGGCTCCCCAGGCGAATCACTCGATGAGCTTACCCCCGCGCACACGCTCGACGAAGATCACGAATCTTGCGACGCTGCAAGCGAGGCAACATCAGCCAAGGGAAACAAAAAAACCCTTCGCATCGGCAAGCAAGGGTGCTGCTCAATCAACGACGCCGCCGACGCAAGGCTCGTCGCCGCAGAACTTGGAATCCCGCTCTACGTGTGCAACTTCAAGCGCGACTTCGGCCGTGTGATCGACTATTTCGTGGATGAATACGCCGCAGGACGCACGCCTAACCCCTGCGTTCGCTGCAACGATTGGCTCAAGTTTGGCAAGCTCGACGAGTACGCGCGTCAACTCGGCGCCGACTTTGTCGCAAGCGGGCATTACGCCCAGATCGCGCGGATCGATCCGGTCACGCGCGCGATTACGCCTCGTGTCTATGACCCACTTTCGATCACCAACGAACGCGGCACCTGCGCACTGCTTCGAGGCGACGACACTTCCAAAGACCAGTCCTACGTCCTCTTTGGCGCGCACCCTACCCGTATCGAACGCATGTTCCTCCCCATCGGCGGCTTACCCAAGTTACAGGTTCGTGACCTCGCGCGAACCTTTGGCTTGCCCGTCTTTGATAAGCCTGACTCACAGGAAATATGCTTCGTTCCCGACAACGATTACGCGGGGCTCGTCGAGCGTAAACGCCCCGGCCTCGCGAAAGAAGGGCAGGTCGTCGCCGCCGACGGCTCAGTAATAGGCACACACGCCGGACAGCATCGCTTCACCATTGGGCAGCGTCGCGGTGTCGAGGTAGCACTTGGGCACCGCGTGTATGTCGTCGGCAAAGACCCTGTGCGCAACTCGGTTACGCTTGGTCCTCGCGAGGCTTTGCGAGTGGGTTCGTGCCAAGTCGCCGAGGCAAATTGGTTGTTGTCACCGTTTACAGACTCACCCGAGGCCCATACCCAAGGCGTGCCTGTATTGGTTCAGTATCGCGCCCATGGGCAGGCACTCTCCGCGCGAGCCATGCCACTCTCGGATCGTAACGACGATTCGACCCCTTCGGGTCGGCGTGGTCGATTCCAGATCGTCTTTGACGAGCCACAGGAAGCGGTTGCTCCCGGACAGGCAATGGTCGTCTACGACGCTACACATCCAAGGCTCGTGCTCGGCGGCGGCTGGATCGAACAAACGAACTGAACTGAATTCACTGAACACGCTCAGCGCGATCAGCGTGTACTCACGAACATGAATTCAGCAATGCACTCTAACGACTTTCAAATGCGCTTTTCAAATCGCGTCTGTGTAATTGCGCACGTGTAGCGCTGTGTTCGTAAATGCGTGGCCTTGTATTTGTGCGCAACAAGCTACACCCTCAGACAAAACGAAAAACCCCCAAGCATGATGCCCGGGGGTTGATGTGTTGTACGAGATGTCTACCGATTAAACTGTTGTGCTATTACTCAGTGATTCAACCGATTAGCAACCGCCTTCTTCGTATGCAGAGAAGAAGGACGCGATGTCATCGCCAGTGATGCCGCCATCGACATTGGTGTCGGCACACCCCGCACCTTCCTCATAGTCAGCGAAGAACGCCGCGATGTCGTCGCCGGTTACGCCGCCGTCTTGGTTGTAATCAGCAGGGCAAGCGGGGCAAGTGTTGGAAGGCGTGCAAGCAAGGGTGATGTTACCCGAGCCGGTCGCGCCACTGGTGCCGCCGATGCGGATGGTGTAATTGCGGCCGCTGATGACTGGAACAGTCATCGCCGTAGTGCCCGAAGCGCACGACGCGCTGTCATCTGAGCAACCCAAGAGGCGAGCCTCGTAGTTGGTGCAACCCTGATCGTCGTACACGGCGATACGGGTGTTGAAGTTGGCATCGTTGCAGGTAGAGAGCGAGAGAACGCCATCGCACTCGGAGGGGAAGTTGAACCAAATATCGTTGGTGATCTGGTTGCTGCCATTGAAGTTGCAGCCAGTATGGGTCGGGCCGTCAGTAGCAGCGCCCGCGGTGTTGAAAGAGAAGATGCCCAGACCAAGCCCAGCGCGGTTGGCGCAGTCATCGTTGGCTGGTGGCGCGGTGCCGATACCACCGTTGACTACAACGTTGAACGTGCCAGCGATTTGGTTATAACCAGAGACGCGAAGGAAGTAGGTGGTGTTGGCCTGGAGAACAACGCGAAGGCGCGACGCAAGAGTGTCAGCACAGAACGTACCACCTAGACCGTGGTCGTCGTTGCACTGCTGGACGTTGGCGCCGCCAACGGTCTGGGGCAGGTTTGCTACAGCTGTGCCACAGGAACCATGGAGGCTGATGGTGGTGTCAAAGGCTGAGCCGCAGGTTGAGAAGGTGACTGGGCCGGTGATGGTCGGGCGATACCTGTACCACACGTCCTTGTTGGTGCTGGACGATCCACCGCAGTATGAGCCTGGTATGGCAGCGACGCCGTCGCCAGCTGGATTGTTGGCGAGCAGAGTGCTGCCGGTGATGACGACGCTGTCGGTCATCCACGCCGCGTTGACGCAGAGGTCATTGGCAGGGGGAGGAGGAGGAGGGGGTGGAGCGCAGACAGGGAAGGTAGCTGTAATCGTGCCCGAGCCAGTGGCGGGAACGCCTGCAGTGGTGTATCCACCGACACGGATCCGGTAGCTGGTGTTGGCTGCGGCTGCGAAAGTGATGCTGGATTGGAGCTCGTCGGCAGGCGTAGCAGTGTTGCAGTTGAAGTCATCGTTGCAAGCAAGAAGCGTGCCCGTGGTGCTAGGGCAAGTGTCAGGATAGATGGCCATCTTGGTGTCGAAGCTGGAACCACACAAGCTGATGGTCATGTTACCAGCGCAGGTGCCGTTGGTTACGCGGAACCAAACGTCGTTCCCGATGTTACCGTCGCCTGAGCTAAGGCAGATGCCGCCTTCGTTGGGGCCGTCGGTGGTGGCGTTAATAGTGCTGAACACGGTTGCGCCAGCCAAGATCTGGGTGGGTGTTGCACAGTTGTTGTTGGGAGGCGTGAAGGGAACGGTCACGCCGCTGGGAATATTGGTCGTGACGTTGAGAGTGCTGCCCGAGCCAGCCTTGAAGAGGCCGATCTCAGAAAGGCCAGTGGTAGGGGCTACGTTGGTCGTGAAAGAGAAGTTGTAAATCGTGTCCCAACGCAAGGCGTTGCCGAGATCGTTAATAGGACGGCTGCTGGGGTTGGGTCCGCCGGTGGCGGCGGTGGTGCACTCGAAGGTCACAAAGCCGCCAGTGGTCGAAATGGTCCAGTCGGTGCCGTCGTATCCAAGACCAGTGGGATCGTTGCTGTACTCAACGTCGCCGAAAAACGTGTTGGTGACAATCGCGCCTGCAGGAAGCGCAACGCGGAAGCTGCGTCCAGCGCGGTCCGAGTTAAAGTTCTGGATCGCGTATTCGTAGCGATAGTTGCCCCCGCCAAGGTCGATCACTTTGGAACCAACGATGAAGCGGCCATCGGCGTCGGCGGTCGTCATGAGCACGCCTGCGTCGTCGTCCGCCGTCGTGGTCGTACCCTTTTCCTTCCAACCATAAATTGCGGGCCTACCTCGCTGAGTGGTGTTGGTCAGTGTGAGGTTCATTGCGGGAGCCGCGCCAACAGTAACGCTGCGATAGGACTGGTTATTGTCGTCGGTACCAGCGGCTGCATCTTCAGGATGGACGTAGTGACTCGAAACAAAGTACGTCGCGCCCGCGTTGCCAAGGTCAGATTCGCGAACGATGACGCGCTTGGTCAGCCTGCCCGTGGTGTCGCCAGCAAGTGCAGTGGAAGCACCGTTCCAGTTACCAGGAAATGCGCCGGTGGTGGAGTTGACTTCGCGCTTGGGTCCAAGGCCACCCTGCGAGCCGTTGAGGCCGCTGGAGTAGGGATCCGAACAGCCGGGCATAAGGAAGTCGCAGGCGGGATTTGACTGCCCTGAACAGGTAGCACAGATGTTACCGTTGAGGGCGCAAAAGCCGTGCTTAAGCCAGCTCTGGCCGATCTGCTCGAAGCGACCACTCGCGGAAAGTCGGTAGATGTTCTGTGAAATTACTGGGTAGAGAACGCTCGTGCCCTCGTCAATCCAAGTCAGTGGCGTGCTACCCAAGTTGCAAGACGTGGTGCCGACGGCGTACGAACGCAGTGCAACGTTGCTCTGACCTTCGTAGCTGGCGACAACGACCGCGCCTGTGCTGGTGTAGTTGGAAATCTCAGGCAATTCGCCGACGATCACGTCGGGGGCGGCGATCGCCGAGCCCGAAGCCGCGACAAGTGCCAGTACGCCAGCCTTGGTGGCTAGCCCGGTAGAGAAACACATAAACGTCTTTGAGAACTTGCTTTGCGACATACTTGCAGCCTTTCCTTTCGCCTGACCCCTATTTTCTTGTCGATGCTGTTCATACGGAACTTGCACGCCAGAGCCTGAATCTGGAACGAGGGACAACACACGATGTACGCCTAGTAGGCACCGCCTAGTTCCAGCACCTTCTGACAATCAGGAGAGAAACATGAGTTATCTCCTGCCCTTAAGACCAGTGTAACGTAATTCGTACAAACCACAACCCCGAAAGCGCAATTTGGCAACTTCTAGAGTTCTCCCGAGTTCAATCGGGTGGTCTTGGATGTCACTGCGAGCGTAGATGAATTGTTGGTTATTTTGACTTTATTGAAGTCGTTGCGCGCGTACAAAGCAGATGGTCAAATAAATGCTCAGGTCACACGAAGGCAAACTAGTGCGTCAAATCGACAGCTTGCATGAATGGGTGAGCAAGAACAGGAGCAGGGGACAGGGGATAGGGATTTACTGGGTAGGTGAGTGGGGGGTGTGAATGTTGTCGACATATTTGGAACTCACCCATTTGGGTGAACCTTGCATTGGGTATTACCCTCAGTACCTCTGCCTTGAATGCCTTTGCCTTGGATGGTCCGTCCGTTTCGGCTGGTTGTCTTTATCACTACGTTCATGCTGCGAAACAGTGCAGGGCTGCCGCTCTACGTTCTATGTCTGGTTTAAGAAGATCGACGGGAAGTTGGAAGCGATCAAGGCCTTTCGTCGTCCTGCGGCCGTTTTGCCCGCCCATACTTAAACATGCCCGACGCTCCACGATCTCGTTCGCTCTACCCGCTTCGCGGCGTTGCCGGTCAGGGCCAGATCTGGTCGTGGATCAGCTTTGATGTAGCCAATCAATCGTTCACGCTGCTCATCAATACCGTTCTTTTCAGCGTGTTTTTCCAGAATGTTGTCGTGCGTGATACGACACGAGACGACACTCTTTGGTCGATCACGACGGCGATCAGCATGGGCTTGGTCGTGCTCGCGTCGCCCATCGCCGGGGCCATTGGCGATCAACGTGGCTGGAAAAAAGAAGCGTTGCTGGGCACGGGCTTTATGTGTGCGGTGTTAACGTGCTGTCTGGCGTTGATTCAGCCGGGACAACTGTGGCTGGCGATGCTCTTGTACATCCCGGCGAATTTCTGCTTCGCCATCGGCGAAAACTTTCTGGCGAGCTTCTTACCTCAGCTTGCCAAGCGAGGCAACTTTGGTCGCGTGTCAGGTTTTTCGTGGGGCGTTGCCTATTTCGCGGCGTTGGTATTGCTCGCGGTGACAGCGGGTTTAATGTTAGTGTTGGGGCTTGATTCTGCCGACAAGTGGCGGCTTTTCTTTGTGATTGCGGGCGTGTGGTTCGGGCTCTTTGCTATTCCCACGCTGCTCTTTCTGCGTGAAAGGCCAGCGCAGAAAGCCGTCGCGAACACGCCAAAGCAATCGCTCATCGGCGAAGCATTTAGCAGGCTTGGCTCGACCCTTCGCAATATCCGTAAACATCGTGATCTGGTTGTTTTACTGGTCGCGACGTTGATCTATTGCACGGGGACATACACGGTGATTTTCTTTGCGAGCATTCTGGCGAAGGAGTTTGGGTTTAACGAGGTTGATCTTGTGGTCTATATCGCGGTGCTCACGGTCGCGGGCATCGTGGGAACGCTGGTACCCACAATGTTGCAGGACAGGCTCGGGCATCGCAAGACGACCGCAGCGTTACTCGTGGTCTGGATTATTGCATCGGGATTGATGGCGGTGTACGCATGGCAGCACGCAGTTTGGCAGGGAAATGGCGGGCTTGCAGCGCATAACGGCGTTCCCTTTCACACGTGGCCCATGTGGGCCTTGGGTAGCTTGCTCGGGTTTGGACTGGGTGCTCTGGGCTCGGCGAATCGCGCGTTTGTCGGGTTTCTCACGCCTGCGTCGCGTTCAGGCGAGTACTTTGGGTTGTGGGGAATGGTCGTCAAGCTCGCGGCGGTGTTCACAATCCCCTTCGCGCTGGTTAAAGATTCATGGGGCACTCCCGCAGCACTGCTGGTTTTGACAGGCTTTTTCGTGGCTGGGCTGGTAGCGACGTTGTTTGTTGATGAGGTGCGGGGCGCAAGAGCCGCCGACGTAGAGGAAGCGATATTGGTTGCGGCGGAACGAGCCAAATGACGAGCCAAGTCACGAGACAACTGGCGATCATGTAGGCGAATACGAAGGCGCACACTAACGCCCGCACCTAGACTAACGCTTTGGCATACTCCGGCACTAAACTCTGCCCTTGGAATCGACGCCACATCATCGTCCTGATCTTCTCATTCAGCCCACGCAGCGGCCTGCAGATGCCCCACGCACCGTCGTCTCCATAGGCACGTTCGATGGCGTGCACAAAGGGCATCAAGCCTTAATCCATCGTGCTCGCGCGATAGCTGACACAATTGCAGATGCAAATGGCGGCACCATCACGGCTCAAACCAAATCGCGTGGCCGCGTCGTCGCGTTGGCATTTGATCCGCACCCAATGACACGTCTACGGCCAGATGCCGCCCCCGAACGGCTCAGCACCTTTGCCCAGCGCGAAGAATGGCTTTTAGCCGCAGGAGCCGACGTCGTTGAAGCCATCGAACCCACCGACGCGCTGTTGTCGCTTTCGCCTGAAGCCTTTATCGCGCGAGTGCAAGAACGATTTGGAGCGGCGTGCTATGTCGAAGGCCCGGACTTTCACTTTGGCAGCCAGCGCTCAGGAAATGTGCGCGTGCTCGCGGCGTTGGGCCTTGGGTATAACTTCGCAGTTGAAGTGGTCGATCCGATCGATGTTGTAATCGAGAATCAGTTGATTTGTCGAGCTTCAAGCACGCTCGTGCGCTGGCTGATTTCGCGCGGCCGTGTGACCGATGCACAGTATGTGCTCGGCCGTCCTTATGAAGTCGCGGGGATGGTCGTGCGCGGCGATCGGCTTGGCCGAACGATTGGATTTCCGACGCTCAATATCGAAACCTCGTGCATGCTGCCTGGCGATGGTGTGTACGCGGGCGTTGCGCAGATGCCCGATGGCGCGCGAGTTCTCGCGGCGGTCAATGTCGGCGCAAGACCGACGGTCAAGGGTGTTTCTCGACGCATCGAGGCACATTTAATCGCTGACTTGGCCAACAGTTCACCGATTTCGCGTGATGGTGACGCGGTCGCCGGATTGCCCGAATATGGCTGGGATGTGCGCGTTGGGCTCACACGCTTCATCCGCGATCAAGTACGCTTCGAATCAATAACGCATTTGTGCGAGCAGATCGCGCGAGATATCGAGCGAATTCGCGTGAACGGGATGGTTGTAAGATTTGATACAAAGATCGCATCGACCCGATGACGCGTCTGATGGTGTTTAAGCATGGATTGGTGTTCGTTTGTGTGTGATGCGCGATCACACTCGCGCAAGAACCTTTGGCTGTGAGCTTTGATATATTTTCTGGAGCATCGAATGACGGCGTACACCTCGAACACCACTCTGCCCGATCTTGCCCGCAGCCTTCATGCGGCCCGAAGTGTTGTCGTGCTTACGCATGCCAAGCCCGATGGCGACGCGCTCGGCTCGACAATCGCGCTGACGCGAGCGCTTAATCACACCTGGCCCAAAGAGTTGCCGCCTCGGGCCCAGGCGTGGTATGTCCCCCCGATGCCGCCTTGGGCGCAAGACATTGTTGGTAACACGCCTCATCGTGTTCTTGGCTCGGCCCTTGGTGGCAGCGAAGGCCCGCCGAATCATGTTGATCCCGACATGGTCGTGGTGTGTGATACTGGTAGCTGGACACAGCTCGAACACGTGCGTGATTGGCTCACCAGTCGCAGCGGAGTGGTCGCGGTGGTGGACCATCACGTGCAAGGCAACCCCGAGGTCGGCAGCATGCGCATGATTGATACCGGCGCGTCCGCCGCGGTCCAGCCCGTGGGTGAGTTGTGCCGTTTAGTATTGAATGTTGCATCGATAGACAAACTGCCTCAGGATGTCGCCGAGCCTTTGTACGTAGGCCTTGCGAGCGATACTGGTTGGTTTCGGCACAGCAACGTGACCGCTGGCGTGATGCAAGAAGCCGCAGCATTGCTCAAGGCTGGCGCTCGGCACACCGCCCTCTATCGCGCGATCGAACAACGCCAAAGCTTGTCGCGGTTACGCTTGCTTACCAAGGCACTCTCAACCCTTGAAATGCACGAGAATGGCAAGGTCGCGCTCATGACCCTCACCCTCGCCGACATCGAGGCATCCGGCGCCGAACCAGGCGAATCTGGCGGCTTTATCGACTATCCAAGCATGGTCGATGGCGTCGAAGTGTCGTGTCTCTTGACCGAAGCCTGGGAACCCACGCCCCATGGCACTTCGCCCAAACCCGCGACCAAAATCAGCCTGCGCAGCAAAGCCGGCGAGCGCTTCATCAACGTCAACGAAGTTGCCAAAACCCTCGGTGGCGGCGGGCATATTCATGCGGCTGGGGCAAGGCCTTCGCTCTCAATCGCCGAGACTCGCCTCGCGCTTCTTGCAACGCTCGCAACTCACGTGAAAGACATGGGCAAAGCGAAGGACGCAACCCGATGAATCGTGATACCAATGGTTCGCGCGCAAGTTCACGCAAAGATGCAAAGCCCAAAGGCCCTGCACCAATTCGCGCTAAGGGCAACGCCCTTGGCCAATCCGATAACGCCAGCAATCCTACTCGTTCGCAGCAACGTTCCTTCACGCCACGCGACGCGCGAGGTGGCCCGCGAACTCAATTCAAAGGCCGCGGCGCCCCGCCACCCAAGCGACCGCCTTTGACTGTTTTCCCGACCACGCTCTGGGAATATCCAAGCCAGCATTACGATGCGTGGGTCGATGAGCAGGGGCAAGTTCATCAGTCGCGATTCCAAGGCCGAAGCGGCGCGCTCGCGATGCAAGGCGACCAGGAATACGTCGGCGCCACACCAAGCTGGGTCGTCTGGCAGGTCCTTATGCGCTACACAAACCCAGGCGATCTCGTCATTGACCCGATGTGTGGCAGCGGCACAACTCTCGATGTGTGCGCAGACCTTGATCGTCGTGGAGTGGGCTTTGACCTCGCGCCCACACGCCCCGAAATCACTCGCAACGACTCGCGTTCACTTCCTTTGGGCACTGGGTCGGCCGCGTGCGCGTTTATTGATCCGCCGTATAGCACGCACGTGCATTACAGCGATGATCCCGCGTGCATCGGCACCCTCGACGCTCGCGGCGACGACGGCGGCAAGGCCTATTACGACGCGATGCGACGCGTGCTCAGCGAGCTTCGCCGCGTTCTTCGACCTGGTGGCGTTCTCGCTCTCTACGTCAGTGATTCCTTCCGCAAACGCAAGGGCAAACCCGGCGGCACCTTCATGCCCATCGGCGTCGAACTCTTCGACATTCTCAGCGAATCCATGAACCCGATGGACATGATCGCGGTGGTTCGCCACAATGAAAAGCTCTTGCGCGGGAACTGGCGCAAGGCAGCCGTTGAAGAGAATTTTTATCTGCGTGGCTTTAACTACCTCATGCTCTTTGAAAGGCCGCTGAGCGCGCCGAACCCAAAACACATCCAAGCTCAAAGCCACAAGCAAACACACAAACAGCCAAGCGGGCCGCAGCAACGCGCGAATTGCCGATGATACAAATAGTCGTTAAATCGCATATCAATCTCGGGCACCCCCCTTTCTTTGAGGAGAGGTTCTGTACT
>JBBRGG010000072.1:0-14603 GCA_038240875.1 Phycisphaerales bacterium
CAGCGTCTTCTTCAGGCGAATCACGTATTGATCGCGTACGTACCGCGACGAGTGGTACACGCGGTAAAAGTTAAGGATGTGCTTGACCGCATCCTCCGGATCTTTCGCGATGTAATAGATCGACGGGTCTTCACCACTGATCCAGCCACGTTCGAGCAGTTGCGAATTAACCCAGTGCTCCCACGTCGACCAATAATCTCCACCCGCGCCCTCAACCATGACAATCGGCATCATTGACGCCTTGCCCGTCTGCACGAGAGTCAATGTTTCAAAGGCTTCATCGAGCGTACCAAACCCGCCCGGGAACAATGCCACGGCTTCTGCCTGGCTCACAAACATCAACTTGCGTGTGAAGAAATAGCGGAAGTGAATGAGCTTTTCATCGCCCGCGATCACCGGGTTTGCATTAGTCTCAAAGGGCAGACGAATCGCGACGCCAAAGCTCGCGCCGCGACCAGGTCCAACGTGCCCGGCTTTCATGATGCCGAGCCCCGCGCCGGTAATCGCCATCCAACCCGCCTCCGCCATACGCTTTCCAAAGTCAACGCACGCGATGAAATCCGGGTGGTCTTCGGGCGTACGCGCCGAACCAAAGATCGTGATCTTGTGTGGCTCGCGAAACCTGCCAAAGACCGTGTGCGCGTAGCGCAATTCCTTGACCGAATTGGTAAAGAGCTTAAGCTCGCCCGTGTCGCGTCCATCGGGAATCAGCTTGAGAGCCGTCTGCATCAGTTCGCGTACGAGCCGCGCTTCGAGCGTGCCCTTGGCACCCGCGACCGAATCAATAAGTGCGTCGAGCCGTTCAACGATGTCGGGATCGTCGGCGCGCGTTCGCTGCTTGATGCCCGCCGCCTCGGCGTTTACTTCCGTCACGGGATCTATCGCGCGATCGTTGAGAGACATGATCAACTCCAGGCGAGCAAACGAGCAGGCGTATGCACGCGAACAAAGCTACTTTAAAGGCAAGTGCTCATTTGCACGCACATTTTGCACGCGCATTTGGCACGACCGTTTGGCACGACCGTTTAACCCAACCAATTGGCACATCCTCTGAGCCCATGCCCTGCGAGGACTAAGGATAGTGCCCAGTACCAACCGAGCGACGCCGCTTGATTGGATCCGGCAGGATTAAAGCTAGCTGAATTAAAGCTAGTTTGATTAACCACGAGTGCATTGAATCCAACTTCGCGTTATCCTCTGGCCGCAAGCCGTTCGGCTTCTTTCTGCGCTCTTGCAGTTTCTGCCTGCGAACACGCGACCTTATCCCGGTACAACATCGCGATCATGTACTCGTAATTCGCCAACAAGCACGAAAGGTGCCATCCTGCGGCACCATCCAAGAAGCCAAGACGAAACACGTACATGTACACAAATCGAATCAAAGGCTTCAGCGGCAGCCCCGGCCATACCTTGCGCCGTAGCCACTGGCGATACCGCAGCGAATCACGAAACAAGCTCTCAGCCTTGGCCCCGCCGCCAAAGCCCAAATAGCTCTTAACCCACTCTTCGCTTTCCATGTCCGCATACTTGATGTGCTTCTCCAAGTACTTGGAGATTGATTCACGCCGAATATGCAGCATCAAATCATCCAGCCGTCCGGTCTCCCCGGCACACAGCATGTGCTCGTGCACCGAGCGATCCTCATATCGGCACCCACCGCGCTTGAAGAATCGCAAGTTCCATGATGGGAACAGCCCGCCATGACGAATCTGCCGACCCATAAAGATCACCACACGATTAACGAGGTACCCTGCCTTGGCGTTTGGATCGCGCGCTACCCGATGGATTTCATCGCGCAGCGCAGGTGTGATCCTCTCGTCGGCGTCGAGGATAAATGTCCATGCGGATCTCATGGGCAAGTTGTCCAGCCCCCAGTTTTTCTGCCTGGAGTAATTCTCGAAGCGGTGTTCGACAACCGTCGCGCCCGCGGCTCGCGCAAGCTCTTGGGTGCCATCGGTCGAGAGCGAATCCAGCACGTACACGGGGCCCACTTGTAGCGCGTTGGTCACCGCTTGCGTGATGTGCGCCGCCTCGTTATACGTCGGGATCATAACGTCAACAAGCGACGCGCCATCGGGAGTAACACCGAGAGTGCGCCATGAATGCAGGTGGTCGCCGAAGACCGAGGGGGCTGGCATTAAATCGTTGGAACTCACGCCACACCCCCACCACCGGCGTTGGCCTTTGTGTGCGAGTTGGTAATCGCGTTGATGTGCGCAGTGGCTTTTGAGCTTATATTTCCAGGCTCTTGCAACAGCCGCAAGACTTCTGCCTCGGTGCGTGTACGCCATTCCTTGCGATGCTCAAGCATCTTGAGTTCGATCCAATATTCATACATTGAGATCATGCACGCGTAGTGAAAGCCCGCCTTCCCGTCGAGGATGGCAAGCTTTAAAAAGTACATGTATAAGAACCGGGCAAACCCGCGAAACCGCAAGAAGAACGACATGTCCTTGAACGCACGCCGAGCAATGCCTGTCTCCTTGCTGCGCAATTGCCGAACTTTCGACCAGAACGTCGTTTTCCCGATGACCTTTACTGCTTCGCCCGCTTCGCCATCGCTATATTTGTTGTGCTTATGGAACCAGGGGAGCAATCCTTTGTTGAACGAATAGTGGATAAAGTGGCTTTCGAGATCGCCCAGCGTGCCGTTGACGTTGGGGTGCGGGTTGACCGTGCGATCTTCATACCGAATCCCATCAGGTTTGAACAACCGAATGACCCACACCGGATAAATCCCGCCACGTCTGAGCCAGCGGCCCATAAACATGTTCTTGAACCGCAGGCGATACGCCGCATGAGGCTGGTTGGCGTTGTTGACCACGCGCAATACTTCCTCGCGCAGATCCTTGGGCATCCGTTCGTCTGCGTCGGAGTAATATACCCAAGGGTGCTTGAACTCGATGTTGTCCAACGCCCAGTTGCTGTGCTGGCTCCACGTATCAAACTTTCGCTGCACGATCCGCACATGTGGAAACTGTCTGGCAATCTCCAGCGTGCGATCCTTGGAAAAACTATCCAGCACGACGATGTCATCGCTGAACGTCAACGTTTCCATGCACTCGGCGATGTTCACCTCTTCATCCAACGTCAAGATCAACACGCTTGGCGGCTCTTTCCAGCCTGGGTACGACGCGGCGTCACGCTTGCTGTTCCGCTCGGCGTCGGTCAGCCTTGTACCAGGCAAGGACGCACCAGGCAAGGACGCACCAGGCAAGGGCGCACCAGGCAAGGACGCACCGGCTTGCATAACCGTGCTGCCTATACCCAGACCTATTGCGCCAGCCGTGTTCTCATGGGCTTGATTCACCGAGTACCCCCCGCGTGCTGGTTGCCCGCTCCCACTTCGCCGCGCAGCGTTTTTACCCATTCCAGCGTCGCGCGGATACCTTGGGCAAAGTTCATCACCGGCTCGTACCCCAGCATCGCTCGCGCCTTGGAAATATCCGCCGAACTATGCCGAACGTCCCCAGCACGCGCCGCCGCAAAGCTCGGCGACGCATCCACATTCAGCACTTCACCCATTCGCGCCAGCACATCCAGCAATCGAATCCTTGTGCCACACCCAATATTAATCACGTCCCCCGCCAGCGCCTTCTCACTCGACGCCGCGAGCAGGTTGGCGTGCACCACGTTCGCCACGGGCGTGAAGTCTCGCGTCTGTTCGCCATCGCCCATGATGCGAGGCTGCCTTCCCGCCGCGAGCGCGTCACTAAACGCCGAAATCACCGCGGCGTACGCGCTCTTGGGGTCTTGCCTTGGCCCAAAGATATTGAAGTACCGCAGGCTCACGGTACTTTGGTCATAACACCGCGACCACGTCTGCAGCAACAATTCGCCCGCGACCTTACTCGCGGCATAAGGCGACCAGCAATCCGGCGCGTCGCTTTCCTTGCTGGGCAAGTTTGGGTTGTTGCCATATGCCGCCGCCGACGCTGCGAACATTACTCGCTTCACGCCCGCACGCTTAGCCGCCTCAAGCACGCTTCGGGTTCCATCCACATTCAATTCCATGCAGCGCATCGGCTTCTCAACGCTCTCAGGCACGCTCACCATCGCCGCCTGATGAAACACATACGCGCACCCTTCGACACTGCGAGCCAGCAGCTCATCATCGAGGATCGACCCGCGCAGCAGCGTTGCCTTGGGGTCGATGTTGCGTTCGTGCCCACCCGAAAGATCATCGATCACACGAACTTCCGCGTCAAGTTCGGCGAGCCTTGCACCAAGGTGCGACCCGATAAACCCCGCGCCGCCGGTGATCAGTACTCGCGCGCCGCGGAACGTGCCGTGATAGTCGTGCTGCTTAAGAGTGCTCATGCGTTGGCTCCTGTGCCAGCGTTTCGCTTATTTTCCAAAGTGCTCCCGCTGTTTGGGTCAATCTTCGCCATCGTGCGTTCTTTCACAACCTTCGCCGGGTTCCCCGACACGATCATGTTTGCTTGCACGTCCTTGGTGACAACGCTCGCCGCCCCGACAATCGCGTTATCCCCGATCGTGACCCCAGGGCCAATAAACGCGCTCGCGCACACCCACACCCCAGACCCGATGCGAATCGTTGGCCTGGTCAAAGGCAAGTTCGGCTGCGTGTAATCATGCGATCCCGCACAAACATACGTGTTCTGCGAGATTACCGTGTGTTCACCAATAAAAACCGGCCCAAGGTTATAAATTGTGACCCCATCCGCCAAGCATGAGTTCGCACCAATTGTCAACAGCCACGGATGCCAGATGACAGCGCTAGGCCGCAGAATCACCGTGTCGTCGATGGTCGCGCCGAAGGCTCGCAAAATCCTCACCCGCGTCTTTCGGCTTCGCCGAGGCATCATCTTGTATACCAGGCGATACACGATCATCCACAAATACTTCTTCTTGTACTCTTCGCGCGAGTACGGCCCGGGGCTGGTCAAGTCCAGCCGCTGAAAGATCTTGGCCGATTTGAACCTCTCCATCGATTCGCCACGCAACTCCGCATTCGTCGGCGAGATCCGCGCGCTCTCGTCCTCTGCGCGGCCGCCACCTACGACGCCTTCAGCCGCAGCACTTCCGCCTGCCTGTGTTGTTGCCGACGATTCGCCCATGGTCCGTAATACCCTCGTTCGCTATTCCAATACCACCCACATAGGAACACACTTCAACAACCATACCGGCTTAGGCGAGCATCATTGCACACCTAGCCCTATTGCACACTTACGCCGAATATGTGGGATTGGATCGGATCGTCCCACTACTCACTGGAACACAAATCTGCCAGACATGACCCCTAACCTCCCTGGCTCCCTTCCCAGATGTCGATACCCAGCCAACTAGTAACCGAAACTCGATGATCTAGGCAATAGCTGTGCACAATTCGCGCACAATTCGCGCGATTTGGCATGGCCTTAACAATTCCCCACTATTTCCAGCCCCACTATTTCCACTCCCACTATTTCCACCCCCACTTTTTCCAGTTGACCATCAGTAATCAAGCCTTGATCGAGGCCGCATGGTATCGCTGTTCAAGCGATCGCCCATCCCTTCGCGTAGTATCCGGCCACACAAGGGTTTGGCTTTCAAATTCTTCATTCCATACAAGCTCTCAAACGACCGATTTGTACGTGCCAACTATTTCCGCTCATTTTAATTTTCACCCAACCCCCCGAGAAACC
This sequence comes from Phycisphaerales bacterium, assembly GCA_038240875.1. GTDB lineage: Bacteria > Planctomycetota > Phycisphaerae > Phycisphaerales > UBA1924 > JBBRGG01. Next base: position 5,649 of record JBBRGG010000072.1, read on the forward strand.
TGTTCGTACCCATTATCTCGTGAAGATCCTCCACTACATCGATACTCTCAAGTCCAGCCAAGGCGGGCCCGTCCGCGCCGTCTTGGACCTTTGTCATGCCCTCGCCGCCAAAGGCCACCAGATTACCCTCGTCACCGGCGAATTCGGCGACGCTCCTAAGCACCTCTCAACGCCAACACCTGGGCTGCCCACGGTTCGCGAGATTTCGGTTCACACAGGGCGATCACCACGGCTGGCTTCCACTTCGCGTAAAGCTATCGCAGCACTGCTTCCACAGCATGACCTCGTCCACCTCCATGGCATGTGGTCTATCGCCAACATCCAGATCGCAAACGACGCTCGCAAAGCCAACGTGCCTTATGTCGTAACCGTCCGTGGCATGCTCGACGACTGGTGTATGGAGCAAGGCAAGCTTCATAAACGCCTCTTTCTCGCCATCTGGGGACGCGACCACCTCGAACGCGCAAGTACCGTCCACTGCACCGCCGCCGCCGAGCTTACACAAGCCCAAAGGTGGTTCCCCAGAGGCGTCGGCACCGTACTTCCCAACCTTCTCGACCTCACACCTTTCCGCAACGCGCCAGGCCCCCTTCTTGCACATGAAAAGTACCCCCGCCTTGCCCAAGTCAATACCTCGAATGGCTCCAACGGCTCATCATTGCCCGACCCCACAATCCTCTTCCTAAGCCGCATCCACAAGAAAAAAGGCGTGGACACGCTGCTTGCAGCTGGCGCCGCGCTCAAGGCCCGCAACATCAACTTCGTTATCGCCATCGCGGGCACCGGCGAGCCCGCGTATGTCGATCAGATGAAGGCCATGGCTACTTCGCTCGGCATCGCCGACCGCGTCGTCTGGACCGGTCACATCGGTGGCCCACTTAAAATCTCTCTGTATCAAGCCGCCACTCTCTTCGCTTTGCCCACTCATTCTGAAAACTTTGGCTTTGTATTCCCCGAAGCCCTCGCCAGTGGTACACCCGTCCTCACAACCCATGGCGTAGACATCTGGCCCGAACTTGAATCCTCAGGCGCTGCGTGCATCCTCGACCCAACCGCTACAGCCTTTGCTGATTGCATCGCCAAATTGCTGACCAATCCGGGCGAACTCGCCGTGATGCGCGAACGCGCAAAGCCTTGGGTCTTCCGCGAATTCGATGAAGCTAACCTTGTCGCCCGCTACGAAGCGATGTACGTGTCGTGCATGAAGAAGTAAGGCTTCTTAGGTTGAACTCGAGAGCCCTTAAGATATTTAAGTTGCCGTTGGCCTTCGACATGCTGGCGGTGGGCGAAAAGCCGATTTCTTCTGGACGCTAAATAACTTGTTCGAATACGCTGTATCATGCACAGTCGTGCTGGCACGTCAACTGGAATCAGGCTAAACTAGTATTGACCACTTCAAGATTTACCGCTTTAAAATTGAACACTTCATGATGATTATATCGTTACTGAAACGCATACGCGTCTAGTATACGATTATAGTATAATACCTCGATGGGTTAATACACAAAGATGAGATTCGACACGCTCACTTTGCTTGGCGTAGTTGCAGATGGGTCCTTCTCATTCCTGGTGGATGTTAAGAGATATAACAAAAGACATGAGCATTTCTTCGAACACAAATATACTAACGTTCGATGCTTGAATATGCCTCTCTGCCTCTCGAATATTAGTCGATAGGTGCCGAGTGGGTCTGTACTATTCAGTGCTTTGAACTTTATTAGAACGACATGCGTCTTGCGGTGAGTTGGTCGTGCAAGAAGGCACGATGCGGCCAAGCCGCTGCTGCAGGACGGATTGTGAGACTTCATCGAACCGATCATTCTGGAGAATTCTTGCGGGTTTAGCATCCGGGGCGCAAACGTGTGCCTGATCGCGCGTGCCTCACAAGTATTCTCTTCGTCCTCCGCACCTGCACCCGGTGAGAGTTGCTGCCTCAAGAAATGGGCTCCGACTACGGAATGACCTGCTGCCGCCGCCTAGCCCAATGGCAGCACAATAGCGTGTGGCAGAAGTTGCACGAAGTGTTCCTAGCGGAGTTTAACGCCGCCGAGTGGTCGATTGGTCTCGCGCAGTCGCCGAATCGTCCAGCGTGCGCGCGGTTGGGGGGGAGGCGGGGCGACACACTCGGCCCAAACCCGAAAGTTCGCGGTAAACTTGGCTGTCAGCGACAACTTTGGCTGACGGGCAAGGTACGCCAAATCTGCAACAGATACCGCCGTGCTTCGAGCGCCGCGTCGCCATTCAGGTTTGCATCTTCGATAATCACGCTATCAATATTGAATGAACTGGCGTAGCCCGCAAGGCCCGCCGGGTGGTGGACGTTGCGACGTATGGGCGTGGCGTTCGTAGCCTGGAAGTTCGCCACGATCCGTCATCGTTCGTCATGGCAGAAGAAGGGTTTGCTGCCGCCGTCGGGTTGCTCGAAGGTGCGAAAGCCCAGACTGTTGTAGCCATAGGTTGCGAGCGCATCCGAAACGTACTTGAGATTCACCGAGCGGCCAAAGGCGTTGTAGACGAATTGATAGCGATCGTGACGGGTTATTTAACTTAGTTTCATCGCCTTGAGTACGGCTTCGCCCATGTCTGCGGGCGACATCGCGACCTGTACCCCTGCGTCCTTCAATGCGGCGATCTTCGCGTCCGCTGTGTCGTCAGCGCCGCCGATGATCGCGCCAGCGTGGCCCATGCGACGCCCAAGGGGCGCGGTTCGGCCAGCGATGAACGCGGCCACGGGCTTCTTGACGTGCTGCTTGATGTACATGGCGGCTTCGATTTCGTCCGACCCGCCAATTTCTCCAATCAACAAAATCGCGTGCGTGTCAGGGTCGGCTTCGAACATCGAAACACAATCGATGTGGTTGTAGCCACGCACCGGGTCGCCACCGATGCCGACGCAGGTGCTCTGGGCCAGTCCGCGAGCGCTGGTCTGCCACACGGCTTCATATGTCAGCGTTCCCGATCGTGAAACGATGCCGACCGCTTTGCTAAGCTTGGACTCAGAAATATGCGTGTGAATGTAGCCAGGCATGATTCCGATTTTGCAGCCATTGTTGGTGTAAGGGTCGCTCGCGCTAGCGCCAGCGCCGGTCTTTGGCCCAGGCGAGATCACGCCTGGACAATTTGGCCCGACCAAGTGAACCTTGCGTTGCGAAGGGGGCGTTGCGGCACCGCCATTGATCTCATCGAGAAGCGCTCGCGCCCGAATCATGTCTTGAACTGGGATGCCTTCGGTGATCGCACAAATCACGCGGATCCCAGCGTGGGCTGCTTCGATGATCGCGTCCGCCGCCAACACTGGTGGCACAAAGATCATGGTCGCGTCCGCGCCTGTTGCTTTCACGGCTTGGTGCACAGTGTCGAAGATGGGCAGGCCATTTTCGTCTTTGGTACCGCCTTTGCTGGGCGTGACGCCACCGACCATTTTGGTGCCATAGTGGAAGCACCCCTTTGTATGCTGCGCGCCAAACGCGCCGGTGATGCCTTGGCAAATGACACGAGTTTGAGCGTTGATGAGGATTGCCATATGGAAGGCAGTTTAGCCATTCCAGCGGCCCTTGGCCAAGTCGTCAGTCTGCTACCGAAACCCGATTTGGTCGCGTCGAGCCTGATAGGCACGTAAATGATTTCATAACAACCTTGGCGTTAAAAATATGTCACTGCCATAATTAATCGCGAACGGAGTTGCGCGTTGTGATAATTTGGTATCCTATCTAGCGTCCGGGTTCGTTGTCATTGCGTAAGTACGCCAATTCTCCGGCCTCGGATCTCACGAGAGTTAAGAAGACACAACATGCAATAGTACAATTCCTTGTCCGTGCGCATACATGACGCGCGAGCCTCGTCACCTTGAGTGCTGGCCTTGCCATGCCTGCTTGCGTGATGGCGGTCGCGCCGGTTGCGCAAAGCCAGAACATCTGGTGGCCGCAAAATCACTGGAACACTTTCGCCCCTGAGTTCAACTACAACCTGCCTCCCAACGCCGATGTCGATGCCAATACATCTCGTCGCGGCACCGGAACTCAAAATCCCGCCACCGGCGGCCGAACTAGTTTCACTCTCGTAACCAACGGTACCGCCTTTGCTTGCGACGTTAATAACACCATCCACGATCACGTAAAATCAGTCATGGCCGGTATGACCACTTCTTCAACCTGCACGAAAGCGCTGGCGCGTCCGACTACATCGTTATGCCCGTCCTAGCCGATGGCCGTTTTAATTGGCTCGGCGCCGCCAACAAACAGGCCCGCTTCAAGGTTCAGGTCGAGGTTCAACTTCTTCGGCAAACCCCATGTCCAAGTCCTCTTCTGCCTCTTCCCAACACTTACGCGACCGTGGGCGGGCTGATCACGTTGGACACAGGTAGGTTCTACGTTCCCGGCGCCGCCGACTACAAAATCGCCTTCATCGAAAACACAACGAGAACGTCAGCGCTTTGTCTTTGCCGTCCCCACGCTGTGGTTCTTGGCCCTTGATATCTCGAGCACAAATCCCGGAGGCGTACCAGGCGAACTCACCCTCGCCGCGCGATGTAACTTCTACCTTCAGGTGCGAAACAACACCAAGACCGCAGTTGTGTATGGCATCGCCGCCAGCTTCATCCTCGTGCCCACGCCTTCGGGCTTGGCGCTCTTCAGCATGGTTGGCATCTACACGATTCGTCGTCGCCGCTGATCAATGTTGTAATCATAAACTTTTGCATACTAAAGGCTATACCTGTACAAGGCCCTCAAAACGCGTCAAGAGCCTTTGTCTTTGCCTTATATGGTCCGGCGTTGTTAGCATATTTTTTCTTACATCTTTGTGCCACCAGAATCGCTTCGATCCTGACGCTCTCTACCTTAGACCGCTGCCCCCCATTCGCCTTGCCGGCGGGCGCCCACCTCTTCCTAAGAATGCGATCTTTATTCAATACATAAGCAGTTTTTACTTTTTTTCTTTGAGATCTGTAGTGAGGATACTCTTGAACAATCTCCTAAACCAGCAGCAAGGCATTTCGTACTGGCACGATTACTGAATCAAGTAACCGATTACATTTTTTGAATTTGACTGCTACAAGCCCAGTAATTACACTCTCTGCAATGGGGGTCACTTTGATCCTCGACCATCTGAAAGGAGCGTTACATGATCGGTTCGCTTAAGAAGATTGGCGTGGCTGTCTTGGTTAGCGTTGCTGCATTCTTGCCGCTGACGGCGGCAGCGCAGGTCTCCAAGTTTGCATTAAGCGTTGAAGGCAAGGACTCATACACCATCACGGCTTCGCTCGCAGCAAATCCTTTAGTGGGCCAGAAAGGTGAGTTCACCGGTACACTCGTCTTTGCAGGCACTCTGCCGCCAGCGGCAGACAACTTTACTGGCGGGTTTAACACGATGTTAGGAGTTGCCTTCAGCCGACTGGACGACGACACGATCAAGGTCGTCGACGCAAAGGGCAATAAGTTCTGGGTGATAATCAAAGGCAGTGGCACCGATTTTTCCGCAACCATCAGCGACGGTGTTGACACGATCGCAAAGGCCCAGTTCCGCGGCGTTTGGCACAACGATACTGGTGAGGCAGGAGCACAAAGCATCCCAACAATCCTCGCTTCAATGGTGGCACAGCAAGTCGTGCCGTCGGCACCGACTGTGCCGATTCCGACAGCACAGGATTGCATCAGAATGGCGAAAGATGCGTGTCTGAATAGTGGTGGACTCGCAAGTGTGAAGTGGAGCGTAGGTACTTGCGAATTTACCTGTCTCGGTTTCGCGAGACCCTAAAAACGCAGGCCACTCGAATACTGTGATCTTCCCTTTTCGTAATCGATCATTGGTTCGTTAGTCGTTGTTCTACATACTGTTCATGAACCATTGGAACTCCTGGAGACAGCCATGATCGAGCGTTCACATTGATAAAACTCATAGGTCGCGTGCTTCTATAATTTCTCAAGATAAAAATCGGGCCTGCGAACACGAACACGAATACGAATTAAAATCTAGGCTACCTTTGGGTACATTCTCTCTCCGAGCGGGAGTTTTGTCTTACTTTCTCTGCACGGTAACGCACGCCTTTCATATGCATTTTTTGTTACTTACATTATATACACTGTTCTAGGCGTACTCGCGAGCTCAACTTTGAGACGCTCTTCCTCGTTGAGTACATTCACGGGCGAACTTGTCACCAGCCCGCCTTGCACTGGAGACCTCATAGGCATTACATTTTTTTGGCCATTAGGCAATGACACGCAAAGCAGCATCGGTGTGTGAAGCGAAACTGCAACTAACAAACGCAAGGCACAAACACCTCATGTGCCATAATTAGCTTCGCTATCACGAACCGCGAAGCCATCGGTATCGGGTACAAAGATGAGGGTTCGAAGCGATCGTGCATGCCGAGCGGTTGGCAGCCTCAGCGTTCGCCAATACCAAACCGTGCAAAGCCTGGTGCATGCGCATGTTCCATGCGTATCTCCATGGAACGTTCATCAGACTTTCAAGTTTGAACGCGTATTTGCAAGCAAACCCACACGTACAACAAAATCTCAAGCTGGCCACCCGCTGCTGCGCTCTGCCGATGAGTACGTCAAAAACCTGCACACGTTTCGCGCGCTTTTTTTCAATCCGCTTGGTCCGCACGCTTGCAACCCTAGTCCTTCGTGCTCCGATCATGTACGTTCCGAACAATCGGCTGCACCAATCTCCGATAAAACGTAGAATTACAAAAGGAGCGCATGTACGAGTTATCCGTGGAATCCGAGTTTTGTGCCGCTCACGCCCCGACTATCTCAGGCGTGCGCGAACAAGTCCACGGCCATAATTGGCACGTGACCGTGACCATCGCAGGCGACAAGCTTGATCATGATGGGTTACTCTGCGACTTCCACACCGTCGAAGCCGTGCTCAAAGCTGTTATCAAACCCTTCGAGAATGCCGACCTCAACGCTGTCCCTTCATTTGATCGCCTCAATCAAACCGCCGAGCATGTCGCCAGGCATAAAGCTCGCGAAATGGATCATCCCCTCAATGATTCGCTCGCACCTTTCGCGCGGGTCGCCGCGGTCCGCGTGACCGAAGCGCGTGGCTGCATCGCGACGCATCGAACCTCGCCCAAGGCAAAGGCGAAGGCAGCACCACGATCGCAAAGCCGATCATGGTGGCACGAGATACAAATGCACGAAGGCAAAAGAACCCAGCCCGGACGGCCGGACCACCCAAGACAAAGACAAGATGCGCGAACCGCGCGTGCGAGTGCAAATGGCGAACGGCGAATCGGGAAAGCACTTTGCGTGCCTTGGCTTTAGCTGCGAAGCAGGAGCGAATGTTACCAGTGGCGAAGCCGCTGGTACGGCTGCCTACGAAGCTGAATACTGGCAGGGACGCGCGCGAGTTTGGGAGATTGTTGCGAAAGACTTGCCCGCCTCCGCCGAGCGTAGATTGAATAAATAGCATGAACCAGACGCTGCACATCTGGTAACAATCGCGCGATGCTTAGCAGCGTGGAAAAAAGTCTAATGCGTCATAGATTGAAGAAGGTATCGAGGCAGAAGGTATTAAGACATAAGTTACACCACGATTGAAGCAATCATGGTGGCACGAAGGCGAAGTCATGAAATAAAGGCACGAAGACAAAGGCACGAAGTCAAAGGCAGACGGCCGGGACGACCAGACTAACCCAAGTCAAAGGCACCCAAGAACAAACAAATAAGCAAAACACCACAACCTGAGCGATTGTGGTGGTACGTCGCGATCACAACACCAGACTATTTGCGAATGCTTGGCTTACGCTTTATGAGCGCGATAGCCGCTGGCCTGTTCGCCGACCTTGTGTATCGCAATCGTGTTGGTCGCCTTGGCTTGGCCCAAAGGCCGCCCGGCGAGTAGAACAATCGCGTCGCCAACGTGGGCTAACCCGCGAACCTGAACTTCAACGTCCACGGCGGCATTCCAGTCTGATAATGTGCCATTGCCTGGCGGCTGGCAACAAATCGGCATCACGCCACGGTACAACGACATGCGCCTTGCTGCCCGAGGTGACGACGAATAGGCCAAGATCGGCATGTTCAAGCGGTTCTGGCTAAGGTATCGAGCAGTCCCGCCGTGCTGCGACCACACAACGACGACCTTCGCGGCCAAGTCGCGCGCGATCGTGAACGCGCCATGCGCCAGTGCAGCGGTCCCGCGATGCCCGGCGATGAACTGGATCGGAGCCATCGGGGTGCTGGTAAGCGTCCTTACATGTGCCTCGGCGACCGCGATGATCCGCGACATCGTCTCGACGACCAACGCCGGGTGCTTGCCAGTCGCGGTTTCCGCGCTCAGCATCACCGCGTCGGCACCATCAAACACCGCGTTCGCAACGTCGCTCGCTTCGGCGCGAGTCGGGATCGGGCTGTCAATCATCGTTTCGAGCATCTGCGTCGCAACGATGCTGGGCTTGCCATATTGACGGCACAACTCGATGATCTGCTTCTGCACCACGGGCACTTTGGCAATGTCCATCTCTACGCCCAGATCGCCTCGCGCGACCATCACGCCATCGGACGCCGCAACGATCGATTCCAGATTCTTCACCGCCTGTGGCTTTTCAACCTTGGAGATAATCGGAATCCATGCAGGTTCGCCCGGTGAAGCCGGATCGGGGAGTGCCGCGACGCGACGGCGCAAGTCTTCGACTTCTTCCGCCTTTCGCACAAAGGACAACGCAAGGTAATCAAGGTCGTTTTCGACAGCCCACTTCATGCACGAAAGGTCATGCTCGGAAAGCGCCGGCGCGGAGATATTGCTTTCGGGAAGGTTGATTCCCTTGCCACTAGTCACGAGCCCGCCCACGGTCACTCGACAACGAAGCTCTTGAGCCTTGGTATCGCACTCGACCGCGAGCATGCGGATCGCGCCGTCATTGATCAAAATGCGTTGCCCAGGCTCAACCTCGTGCACCATCGGCGCGTACGTTAAAGGCAAGACTAACTCCGTACCCGTACC
>JBBRGG010000073.1:0-14583 GCA_038240875.1 Phycisphaerales bacterium
AGCGAAGATACGGATGTACAAGCGGCTAACCGCGATGGATGTGTCGGTCGTGATGGCCGACCAAGGCGGAGAGAGCCAGTCTGATGTGGCACGTTGATTCGGCACACTCAAGCGAGCTCGCAACGTACACGATTATCCAAAAACGAAACACCCCCAGGCATAAAGCCCAAGGGCGTGATTGTGTACAAGTTCGTTGAAAGTAAAGGCTTAGACGGTCGCTACAAGGAGCACGTTGGCTACAAGAGCACGTTCGCCACGGCTGACCGATGCGATTGCAACACGGGTGCCCGCTGCGATCACGGTTTTGAGTTCAAGAGAGAAGACTTGGCCGGGGCTCGTGAATTCGGCGAGTTCTTGGGTGACCTGGCCTTCGTCATCAAGGATGACGACGCGGTAGGTCTGGCCTTGCGAAAGCGTCGGAAGCTGGGTGAACAGTCGCATCGACTTCCAGTCCGGGTTATGAAAGAGAACGGCTTTGGCTTCGACGACGCGCATGCTGGTTTGTGTGGTGATTACATCGCCCAGCGAAGCCTGACTGGTGGAGGCTAGAGCCGTGGCAGCGGTTTGGTTGGCACCGATGGGTAAATCGAGGCCATTTGATTCGGCGACGGCGAAGATTGCTCGATTGGTCTTGGCGTCAAAGAGGACATCTCGCATCGGGCCGTTGCCGAAGCCGACGAGAAGCGCGGTGAGCGTGCCATCAGTGGTGAGGTTGGTGTTGACCTGAATATTGTCAACATAAACCTTGACAAAGGCGGCGCCCATGATGACAGCGGCGCACGCCATCGCAACGGCTCCAGCACGCCATATAGAAATGTTGCGATTATTTCGGAAGTCGGAGACGCCACCATCGGACCGGAGGGACTGCTCGGTGATGGCGTGTTCGACTGCCTGCAGAACTCGGCTCCGAAGGATTTCGGGCGGGTTAACGCGAGGCAGGGTTGATTCGAGTTTGGACATGCGGGCCTGCTCGGCACGGATTTGTGCACGAATGGCGGGCGATGCAGCCTTGAAAGCGACATCAAAGGCGACGCGATCTTGCTCATCGAGCAGACCGAGCGCGTCCATGTGCGCGTTCTCGAACAATTCGCGAGTGGACATGTGGGGCTTAGACGTGTTGGACTTTGAATGATCACTCATACCACTAACTCCTCACCCGAACGTTCACGAAGACGGACTAACGCTCGGCTTAACGCGGACTTGATCGTTCCTAATGGCGTATTGAGCTCTTCACCAATCTGCCGAAGGGTCTGCCCACCTAAATACGAACGAATCACTACGGTTTTCTGCAAATCAGGAAGGGTAGAAATCCTTTTCATGAGGATCACCATCCGTTCATCCTGATCAAGTCTGGAAGGCTCTTCTGACGCTTCTGGTGCGACAGCACTAGCTGCCTGATCCAACGAGGCTGCCTTGACACGAGCTCTTGTCCGCCGAAGGCGATCAACTAAATGCCTGCGTGAGATCAGCATGACCCAGGTCACGAGTGCTGACCGTTCATCGTCGTACCTGCCTGCCGTCCGCCAAAGGCGAACAAAGATCTCTTGAACCGCGTCTTCCGCGTCGGCCTTGCTAGGCATGGTCTGAAACGCCATGCGGTAGACCAGTGTTCCAAAGCGGTCGTAAAGCTCCGTAATAGCTCCGGGGTCGTTCTCTGCGACACGTCGCATGAGTGATGCGTCTGCACCATTTCGTCCCGAAGTTTGCGGCTTCTGCTGCGCCACGCTCAATTTCTTCCCCAAACCAGCGGTTCACTATCCAAAGTCAACCAATTGTCAAAGTCTAAAGATCAACGAAGCACAGTTAATTAACAGAATCCAATACCAACCGACAAGTCTTCAACGGTAACGGCGAAAGCCTTCACACAACTTTCACAAACCAATTTAAACCGAGATGCTCGCGAGCTTACCAGATTTGCAAATGGTTGAAATAGACAGAGAAAGAAAAAGCAAGAGAATGTGCTTGAAGCAAAGAATTGCAAGACAAAGGCAGCATGGAGACATTAAATGAGGGCACCTAGGCAGAAACAGCTTGACGTACTTATTTACGCCTGCAAACGCAAGAGGATCCGCAAATTGGAAGATTGCATGGGCCGATAGGTAAGGTGGAAGAGTCAACGCGGTGAACGCTCATCGAACTAACGAAATCCTAACGATAACTTCATAGAAAAATACTACTCTTGCGTTCTCTCTACAGACCGGATATGCTGCTTATACCAAATGATTCGGTAGCGGATATGTTGCCTGTGTTGTGTGGTTTGTCGAGTGCTGGTGTACTTGAAAGTACATGGCGCAGACAAGTGAAGAGTCGGCGAACAGCCGTGGGAGGCGATCGTGAAGGTCCCAGCGCTCAAGCGCAAGGCGAACCAGACGGTTTCCTTAGAGCAGTCAAATGCTCTGATGTGCATGCGCGTGTATTTCAGGCGTGACCAGACGCGAGTAGCACGCGGATTCACATTGATGGACGTGCTCGTTTCGATAATCATTATTGCGGTGTTGATGGGGTTGCTCCTGCCATCGCTAAATCGCGCGAGTGAAACGGCTCGTCGTGTTTCGTGTCAATCCAACGTGCGTCATATTGGTCTTGCGATCGTGATGTACGCGGATGACTTTGGTGGCTACATGCCCGTGAGTGTGTTTCTTCATGCGAACACGAACCAGCGTGGCAACGATCGCCCGCAAAACATGAGCACGCTCTTGCTTCCTGAGGCCGAACGCCTTTCAGGAACAGCTGCTTGGGATGGTTTAGGCGTCCTGTTCGCAAATGACTATCTCTCGGCACCACGAGTCTTTTATTGCCCATCTCACACGGGGGATCATCCATTCTCTCGCTATTCAAATCTTTGGAGCAAAGATGATTTTTCAAATGACGACGCGGTGATTGTCGCGAATTATCATTATCGAGGCGCGGGCCCAGGCAATGGCATACGTTCGACCCCTGGCTCGCCGGTTCAAAACATCACTACCAATCTTTACCGCATCGACCCTGCACAGTCGTCGCTGGTTTCCGACGGCATGCGAGTAGCGTCAGACTACAACCACAAGATGGGCGTAAATTTCTTTCGTGCAGACCTCACCACGCACTGGTTCGCGGACACCACGGGTCAGTACAGGAACTTGCTCCCTGTAAATGAAGAAGATTTCTCTAGCAGGCTCAAGGTTGAGCAGGCATGGGGCCTGTTTGACATGAACGCGGTCAATGGTGGCACGGTAATCGCTCCAAATCCTTAACTCGACTAATTATGAAGCGTGGCGCCGCCGGCGACTGGGTTCCAACCTGATCATCGGCGGCGTATCAATTGGCGACAGCCATACAGTTTTGTACAAGTTGATGTCGCCCTCGTTGTGATCGATGGAACGAACGCCTAAGGCTTGATTCTTCGCAGGCGAAACTGTGGCCACTGAGCTGGCTTACTGAGATGGCTGCTGAGCTGGGCTGCTGAGCTGGGCTGCTTCGGCAAAGGTCAGTTAGAGTAAAGTGTGGAGGATGAGTCCGACTGGCACAAATCCTATGTTGGTGCGTACAATCGCGGTATGAACCACACATGCTTTGCTGTTACCGCCGTGTCAGCCGTCGCCCTCTTGGTTTCACAGGCTGCGGGTCAATTAACCCCCGATCGCACGTACTTCGGCGTTGATCGCCCAGTGCCGATGACGGTTGTCGTTCCTGCGGGGTCGACGGGCGACCCTGTGATTGAGATCTTCATGCCCGGCTCGAAGGAAGCTAAGGCGACCGCGCCCGTAGCAGCTGGCTCGATCAATCTCGCGTCACTCTTCCCAACGTTGTGGAGCGAGAAGAGCGAGAGCGTGCAGTATGCCCAGCTTAAGGTTGGCGATACACGCATCGGTTCGCCCGTTGTGCTGCAGCCGTTGCTCGATTCGCCCCCGGCTCGCGGTGGGCAGGGTCGTCCGACATTCCCGCCACGCCAAGGGGCATACTCGGGCATCCGCGCGTACTCGGACAAGTTTGTTGAGTTCACTACGACGGTTGGCACGATCACATTCCGCCTTCGTCCAGATCAGGCGCCCAACACCGTGTGGAACTTCCGGTCGCTGATCGAAGGCGGCTTTTACACCGACATCGTCTTTCACCGTATCATGGGCTCGCAGCCTGGCAAGCCCGGCTTCATGGCGCAAGTCGGCGATCCCACGGGCACGGGCTCGGGCGGCCCTGGGTACAACATCGACCTTGAAAACTCGAAACTTCCCCACGACTTTGGCGTGATCTCGATGGCACGAACCGGCGACCCCAACACCAACGGCTCGCAGGTCTTCGTGTGCTTCAGCCGTGAAGGTACGAATTTCCTTGATGGGAGCTACTGCGCATTTGGTCAAGCCGTCGGCGGGGCGGACGCGATCGTGAAACTCGACCAAACCCCGACCGAAACTTCGCCCAGTGGCGAGAGTAGCAAGCCCAAGGATCCGGCGCCGCGGATCACTTCTGCAAAGATGGTTGACGCCCCTCCCTTTGGACAAGAGCCCGCAGCGGTGAAAGCCGCTGAAGCACCCAAGGCCGAGCGGTAAAGAACTTGTATCGGACATCTGATCTTCACACACTTGTCGTCACTGACTTGCGCTGTGAATGAGCAGGCGTGATGTCATGAAGCAAGTCGTCAAATATTGATCGACCTCATGTGCACGAGCCATGGGGTCGTTTTTTGATTGCACAGTTGCAGCAGGGTAGCTAAATGGGGATAGATTTTACTGCATTAAGCGTCTTGGGGTGAGCTTTCGTGGTCTTCGGTAGAAACCTCGAAACTGAGGTGGTAGTGCATGCCGATCATGGGATATTGAACGATCATACGAAAGCCGATGAAATCATTGGGATCGACACCAGTGGCGGCGAATGTATACGCGGTAAGTTCATCGTGTCGGTCGTAGCGTTCGATAGCGACGTTCTGGATCCCGCGGCCGAACAAGCCGGGGGTTGTTTGTTTACATAAGTCGCAGGCCTGCACGTTACTCGCGCAATGGCGGCTTTGTTGGCAGAGAATTTGGGAACATGTTTGGCAGCGTGCTTGAGGGATTAATTGGATTCAATAGCGAGGTATTCTGCGACGGTTGATTGCGCTGCAAATCATCGGCGAGGTCAATTGCACTATCCTCGAACGTCGTGTCCGCAGTTCTTGGCAAGTAATTGCCCTTTGGCTGCACCTTTACCACGTTGAATTGGGGGACGGGCTCGGGTGTTGAACGCGATTCGGCTTGGATCATGCGCTGGGCAATTCTTTCGTTGGAGCGAGATAAACGCTCGGCGTTGTGCCGCATGTTGATGGGTGCCCACACCAAGAGGTTTGCGAGTTGGATGAGGTGGATGTAGTACACGACCGCGACGATGCTTGCAACGACAGCAACGAAGGCGAGAAGTATGAGCCCGATGATCCCCGGCAATCCGACGAACGCCATCACGAGCACGCCCGCCGCACAGATGGCGAGTACCGGCACCATTACGGCTATCGTGCGAAAACGATTCGCCAGGCTGATCTCGTTGATCCATTCGGCATGCCGCGCGAGAACGCGCATGAGAAGACCAAAGGCGATGAGCGTCGCGAAGCATCCGTATGTCAAGAATTGAATCAGATACCCCTTCATGTTGATAAACGTCGCGGGTGGGAGCAAGAAGGTAATTGTGGGAACAGCGGCAAGAACAAGATATCCTAGCGAAAACGCCATTATGATCATGCGGGCGCGAGGCCAATGCCGAACGACGTAGAACTCGTTATTGCGAACTTTGGGAACGGTTACGTCATAGACGCCCCAGACCCACGCAGCGGCGAAGAGGCAAGCGACCACGCCGAGAAACGCGCTGGCCCAAGTTACAGGGAGATAGACCGTGAGGATTAGAATCGGGATCGCGACGCTTCCGCCAAGAATCTTGTAGACCCCGGCACGGATGCTTTTGAGAAACGCCAAGGGGACGGTTGAGAGTGGATCTCGTGACTTGTTGATTGCGGCGATGTTTGTGCCACATTCAGGACAGTGCGAGCCAACTTCAAGCCCATTGAGTTCGTACTCGCATATTGGGCATGGTGAGGGGTAATCTATGCGCGGCGCGGGAGATGTGCTGCGCACGCCAACGCTCTGCAATGTTCGTGGCCTATCGACCGAGTCTGGCATGAATCGTCACCTCACGATCTGCAAGCGGTCCGCAGTGTGTAACGACTACAAAGCAGAACTACAACGAGTGGGTTCTTGCTTGGTGTTACCGCCCGACGAGTTTCGCGGCTTCAACCGCTGAGCGAAATATCACGTGTCCGGGCGCGGGTTTTTTCAAGAGAGCCTTGGGAAGGCGAGTCCAGTAGGGGTGGCGCGTCCAATCAAGGAAGCGTTCGGGATGAGGCATGAGTCCAAAGACGCGGCCGGTTGCGTCGCAGATGCCCGCGATGGCGGACTCGCTGCCGTTAGGATCGTCGATGTAGCGAACCGGGGCGCGGCCTTGCGCGATGAGATCATTCGCAATTGTGGGTGATGATGCGACGAAGCGGCCTTCGCCATGGGCGATGGGCATGCGGAGGGCCAGCTCCGCGAGTTCGTCGGGATACTCGGCGAGCAAGCCACTGGTCCAGATGCAGGGCGAATCTGCGGCGATTGCGACCCGCACCCACTCGTCATGGAAGCGAGAATCACGATTGTCGGTGAGCGCGACGGACTGTGATGGTGGCACGTTAGAGGGCCAGGGTTGGTCGGCGTCGGGGCCGGGAAGCAGGCCGATTTGGACCATGACTTGAAAGCCGTTGCACGCGCCGATCATGGGGACGCCACGATTGAGAGCGCGAGCGAGCGCGAGATAGAGGTGTTCACGGACGCGCATCGCGTAGATTCGGCCTGAGGCTACGTCGTCGCCATAGCTAAAGCCGCCCGGAAAGCCGACAAGATCGAAGGCGTCGATGCGGTCGGGCTTGTCGCAAGCGGCATCAAGATGGACAAGGTCTACCGATGCACCGGCCAATTCAAAGGCTCGGCACATCTCGGTGTCGCAGTTAGTTCCTGGTGCCCGAAGGACTAGGGCGCGGGGTTTGGAACCGGATAGGTCGCGGGTGCGTTCGCTCATGCTGCCAGCATATGCATGGTGCCGGTTTTGGTAGTGATTTGCTGTTGGGTGTGCTGTTGGGTGTGCTGTTGGAATGCGACTGGATTGCTTCCTCCTGTAAAGATGTACTTCTATAGTCGGGTTGGAGCGGACTCGAGGAGTTGCTCGAAAGCTGATTCACTATTACGAGGAACGCATGCCACAGGTCTATCCATTTAAAGCGGTCCAGTATGGCGGGGGCAAGGGCGATGTAGGCTTGAACATCGCGCCGCCTTACGACGTGCTCGATACTGCGGGGAAGAACAAGCTTCTCGCGCGTGGACCCACGAACATCGTTGCAATTGACCTGCCTCACACGCCCGCGAAGGAACTTGGGCCAGCGTCGGCGTACGAAGGGGCGGCGGCCGCTCTTCGCGCGCTAATGAACAATGGCACGCTTACCCGAGCTGGCGTGCCAGCGATCTATGCGTATCGCCAGGAATTCACTAATTCCAACGGAAGCAAGGCGCAGCGTTGCGGCATGTGCGCGACGGTTGACGTGGTGCCCTTTGGCCCGCGCGCCGGTGGCGGCATCTTGCCCCACGAAGAAACTTTCAGCGGACCCAAAGAAGACCGCATGGCTCTCATGAAAGCCACGCACACGCAGCTCTCGCCGATCTTTGGGTTGCATCAAGACGCGCAGGGTTTGGCGAGCAGCTTGGCTCGCAAGGTGATGGCGTCGCGGCCCGCCGACATGACCGGCACACTGGGCGATGGCGTGTCGCATGAGGTCTGGACGATTTCGGATGACACGACTATCCGTGCGTATCGCGATGCGCTCGCGAGCGAAGATATCTTTATCGCCGACGGGCACCATCGGTACTCGACGCAGCTCAACTATGTGAAGGGGCTCGAAGCCGTAGCTGCTGAGGCTGAGAAGAATCTCGACGCGGACCATCCGGCGCGGCGATGCATGATGGTGCTGGTGGGGATGAGCGATCCGGGGCTGGTGATCTGGCCTACGCATCGCGTGCTTGGTGGGATGAAGGATTACTCGTGGGATAAGTTCCTGGTCGCGTCGAATTCTGACATTCGCATCGAGCCGATTACGGGCGACCTGTGCGCGGTTGCAAAGGCGATGCACGACCTTGAAGGCATGGGGCCGGAGCGATTTGCGCTGTGGGACTTTGTGAAAAAGCAAGGCTGTGTTGCGATGCCAGCGAAGCCCGATATGCTCGCGGCTCGCTTTCCCGAAAAGCTTAAGGCGTGGCGTGCGCTTAGCGTTTCATTTTGTCAATATGCGATCGTCGAGAACATTTGCCAAGGCAAGCTTAATGGCGGACAGCCGGTCAAGTGGGCATTTCCTCACACGGTCGAAGAAGTCGAGCAGATTGGGGCAGGCGTTGAAACCGGCGCGGGTGGCGGAGCGGGCTTCGCGCAGTTGGCGGTGCTAGTGAGGCCGACGCCGCTGGACGCGGTGCGAGAGGTCAGCCGTGCGAATCAGTTGATGCCACAGAAGAGCACGTTCTTTTATCCCAAGCTCGCCACGGGGCTATGGGTGAACCCTCTGGAATGAAGTAGGTGACGTCCTGAGACTTGTGGAGAGTGAAACAAGTAGAAAAATTAAACGCCTCTACTCGCGAGAGAGGAGGCATTTTTAATGCGTACTCAAATGCCGATCGTGATCACACCAACCGATCTTCCTTCGCGATGCCGAGCGCGGGGCGGATATCGATCTGCACCAACGTCGCTCCCACTTTCTCCGCGTGCACATGCTTGGCGGTTTCGGGGTCTACGTAATCACTATGGCAATTAGCCTTGCCCTCGTCGGCACCAACAGCCTTTTTGGTCTTGCTCGCGAGCTTATGGATTTCCTCGGGGTTAAGGACGCCGCGTTTGTTCAGGATTTCCTGCTGTTCGGGCGTAAGCGCGGCGGACTGAACTGGTGCGCCGAGCTTGCCATTGGTGCCCACGCGTTCGAAACCGTCGGCCTTTCCGCTGGCGAATTCCTGGATCTCTTTACTGATGCGAACGCTGCACCAGTCATGGCCACACATCGCACAGAAATCTGTATCAACGTCGAGGTCTTCGTCGTGATACGCGCGAGCCGTGTCAGGGTCGAAGGAGAGATCAAAGTGTTTGTCCCAGTTGAGCGCGGCGCGGGCCTTGGTCAGTTCGTCGTCGCGATCGCGCGAGCCGGGAATTCCTAGCGCCACGTCGGCGGCGTGTGCTGCGATTTTATACGCGATGCACCCTTGCTTGACGTCGTCTTTCTTGGGAAGGCCAACGTGTTCCTTGGGCGTGACGTAACAGAGCATCGCCGCCCCGTGATATGCCATCGCGGTCGCGCCGATGCACGAGGTGATGTGGTCATAGCCGGGGAACATATCGGTGACCAAGGGCCCAAGGACGTAAAATGGCGCGCCATGGCATATGGCTCGCTGGAGCTTGCCGTTGTATTCGATTTGGTCAAAGGGAACGTGGCCTGGGCCTTCGATCATGACTTGCACGCCGTGTTGCCAAGCGCGTTCGGTGAGCTCGCCTAGAGTGTGGAGCTCGGCGAGTTGAGCGGCATCAGTCGCGTCGGCGAGCCCGCCTGGACGCAGCCCATCACCGATGGAGAAGGTCACGTCATACGTGCGAAGGATCGCGCAGATCTGGTCCCATTTGGTATACATGGGGTTTTCGTCGTTGTGCACGAGGCACCACTTCGCGAGGAGTGCTCCGCCACGCGAAACGATACCGATGAGGCGGTTTTTAACGAATTTCAAGTGGCCTTTGCGGACGCCAGCATGGATCGTAAAGTAGTCCACGCCTTGCTTGGCCTGGTGATGAAGCGATGCTTCGATCGTGGGCCAATCGAGGTCTTCGATTTTTTTACCGATGATCATGGAGTAGATCGGCACGGTGCCGATGGGCACGCGCGAATGCTTGACGATCGCGGCTCGACACTCGTCGATGTTGCCACCGGTGGAGAGGTCCATGACGGTGTCGGCCCCCCACTTTTCCGCCCAGCGAAGCTTTTCGACTTCTTCGTCGGTACCACTCGAGACGGGAGACGCGCCCATGTTGGCGTTGACCTTTGTCTTGCTGCCACGGCCGATGCACATGGGGTCCAAGTGATGGTCGAGGTGATGGATGTTCGCGGGGATAACCAGCCGTCCGGCGGCGACCTCATCGCGCACCATTGCCGGGGTCATGTGTGGCTCGCGCTGGGCCACGCGCTGCATCTGTGGCGTGATGATCCCGAGACGCGCGTGTTCCAACTGCGTCAAAGGCGTGAAACCACGAGGATAAATCACGCGCACGCGACGACGAACGCCTTTGCTTGTCATCGCGCAGTCAAATTCAACGAAGGACATCGCGTCGCTCAGGCACGTGGTGCACCCCTTGGAATCTGCATGAGTGCTCACGCCGATGATGCCTACGTGCGGATGTGCCGAGTTGACTTCGCCGATCCAATCGCGAGAGACGTTTCCAGCGATGTAAGGCGAGAACTGACCCTTGCTGAGGAAGGTTGCCGGCGCGTTCGCGCTGCCGCCGCCGTTGCCGAAGGTTGGCGTCCAGCGTTGTTCGTTCTCGTTGGCAGGAGCAACGACAAATGCGGAGTCGTGCGAGTCTTTTGACGTTGCATCGCCGAGATCAACAACGCTCCAGCCGGCGGGCAAAAAGTCCCACGCGGTTTTGGTGCTGGGCGCGGGCATGCCCGGCGTGTCGGGGCTTGCGTACATGCGAGGCCCGCCTAGGTCTGGCGCGAGAGCGAAGGAGCCTGGCGTCGTGACGTTTGGCGTGGTGCCTGGGTTTGCGGCGCCGTGGAGAGGGAGATCGTGGTCAGAAGACACATGGTGATTCACGTTAGTAGAAGTCTGGATCATGGGCTGGCTTTCTAGTTCTTAGCGTGATTTATCACACGCATGGCGATGTAAACGCATGATACACGATAAATGATTGCACGTTGCTGGTTATGAAATCACACTGGTGTTTCGAGCTGCGTCCATTCCATGACGCTGCTCCGCGGCAATGGCGTTTCGACGCCTGCCTCGGCATAAATATGCCGAAGCATATTGAGGCACTGGGCACGGTGGTGCATGCCATGGGTTGTGATGTGGATGAGGATCGCGCCGCGTGTGAAGGAGTGGACCTTGCCGCCGCGCTCGTGGGTAAGGACCTCGTCGAGTGGCACGATGCGTGCGTTAGCTTCGAGTTCGTTCGCCGCGGTTTCGAGCAAGGACACGATTGCGGGCGGATCGAATTTTATGGACTTGGGTCGAGGCCCATAGGAACGATGCGCGAGTAGATTAGTCCAGCCTTTCATCGCTTCAGCGATGTGCACGAGCGTGTCGTGGAGCGTGCCGAGCCCCATATCGAATCTTTGATGGAATTGCGCTTCGGTAAGCGATGTGGATGCGTGTGCCGTTTCACGGTTGGCCCACCGATTGTGGGCAAGAGCGATATCCATAGGATCAGTTGCGGTGACGAATCTAGTAACCATCGTCGCTTTCCCTCCGCCGGTGCGAGCCGGATCAGGTTCTACGGGTACGTCTCAGCGATTACGGACGATCCGCAGCCGCGCCCCGAAGCTTGGTTAGTATAGGGAACTAGAGCAGTTACGTTTGCGGATCACGTGCTTGATTTCGCGGTTCCTACTCATTCTCAAATACCCCGCATACTTCCCTGAACGGTTGTGACTCGCTGAGCTCTCCGGAAGTTATGGTTACAGTCTGTCTTTCGATATAAATGAGCTGTCGTCCGTCAGGAGTTTCAGTGGCTAATTTTCGTAAAGTTCCTGCGTCACGTGGCCGCCATACTCATGGCGGTCCAGATCACGCAACTCTTTGTTTGCAGGGTGCGGCCTCAAAAGCATAAGCCTGAACCGCTTTCTCACTTGTATGCGCGAACGCATAGCCGAGTAGTGCGAGCTTGAACGTCTGTTCCGTGGCACGGTTGAAGTAGACGAAAGCTACTTCGGCCCGCGTCGCGTCAAGGGCAAGGCTGGGCGTGGGGCTGGCAAGAAAACGATCGTCTTTGGCATCTGCAAGCGGCATGGCAAGGTCTACACCGTGGTCGTCAAGACTATACAGTAACTACGATTTTGGCAGCGATTCGTGGTAAAGAGGACCTTCGCTCGGTCATCAACTTCGACAGATTCAAGAGCTACGACAGCCTGGTCGACATGGGCTACAAGAAACTCGTACGGGTCGATCATTCAGCAAACGAATTCAGCAGTGCATCATTCGTGGCAATCACATCAACGGCCAATTGTCTGATTATGGGCTTCTGGGGTGCGCCAAAACACGACTGGCGAAGTTCAGAGGAATGAACCCAAGCACATTTTACTTGCAATTCAAAGAATGCGAATTTCGCTACGACCACCGTGACCAATATCTGTATAAGTTATGTTTTATAATCAGCCGTACCTACCCGCTTAGTTAGTTATGACGCTATAGTAATAATGCGGCAACGTCCTGAAAAAGCAGTAAACTGCTTGCAAGGATCGGCGGAAGCGCAACCTTTGAAGATGGCCTCATTGATGCGGCGGTGAAGTCATAGCAATGGTCTACGCGAGCACGACCGAGATTGGCGACGCGCTGTCCGGTCAGCTTGGCGTCGGTTGGAACTCGGTCATGAGCTTCATGAGTTGGCTGTGGTCTACAGGTTTGACGAGGTGAGCATCGAACCCAGCCTCTTTGGACTTGCGGCGGTCTTCATCCTGACCCCATCCGGTGAGTGCGATCAGCAAGATACGCGTGCCACCTGGCTGTGCGCGGATCTGACGGCAGGCGTCGTAACCGTTTAATACTGGCAGGCCTATATCGAGCAGCACGACTTCGGGCATGAAGGTCAATGTTGCAGCGACTGCCTCCTGGCCGTCGGAAGCGGTTTGCGTCTGATGGCCGGTGAGATTCAACAACCCTGCGAGTGACAAGGCCGAGTCCTGATTGTCATCTACAACCAAAATGCGTCGGCTTATTTTGTCCTTTGGTTTGCTGCCGGTCGGTGCGAGAGGAATTGATTGAGTCTGCTCGATCATGATCGGCAAGCACACGACAAACTCGCTGCCATGCCCGAGGCCGGCGCTGTGCACGTTTACTGTGCCTTGGTGCAACTCGACGAGACTCTTGACGAGGGTCAGACCGATGCCCAGTCCGCTGACCGAGCGCTCAAGCGAGGTGTCGATCTGCACGAACATCTCGAAGATACGAGGGAGTTGTTCACTGGCGATGCCAATGCCGTTGTCCGTCAGCCGGATTACGGCCTGGTGGTCGTCGCACTCTGCGGTGAGCCGCATCTGGCCGCCCTTTGGGGTATATTTGCAGGCGTTGTTGAGGAGATTTCCAAGGACTTGGGCCAGTCGGGTTGGGTCGGCGTTTATGTACATGAATTCGCGTGGGAGCACGACGACCAAGGTATGGCTCATGCTGTCGTACTGCGCACGGGCGGCATCGACGGCGTGGTGGATAGCTGAGGCCAACTCGATCCGGGCTTTGCGAAGTTCGATCGTTCCGCGGTTAATACGGCTGACATCAAGAAGATCGTCGACGAGCCGGACCATCTGGCTGACCTGACGATCCATCATGGCTGTTGCCGAACGGATGGCATCGTCCTCGGAACTCGAGACCTCACGGCTGGCTGTGAGCCGCATGATTTGCAACGCGTTTCGCATGGGAGCGAGGGGGTTGCGAAGTTCGTGCGCAAGCATCGCTAGGAACTCGTTTTTGCGGCGGTCAGCCTCCTGCAGAGATTTCTCGTAGCGTTTGCGTTCGGTCACATCGCGGGCGGCGGCGAAGACGCCTCGCAGTTTGCGATCGCGGTCGTGGAACGTGGTGGCGTTATAGGAAACCACGGTTTCCTTGCCGTCTCTGGCGCGGGCCGTGAGTTCGTAGTCGGTGAACTTGCCTTGACTCAGCACGAGTTTGATGCCCGCCTCGGCGCGTTCGGGGTCGGTGAAGTAGTCCTTGAACGGCGCGCCGATCAGTTCATCGCGAGTGCATCCGGTGAGAGCCTCCATTTGTTTGTTGACATCGGTGATGATGCCACGCGGATCGGTGGTCATGAGCGCGTCGATGTTCGATTCGATGAGCGAGCGGGTGTAGAACTGATGATCGCGTACTGCCTGATCAAGCAGCATGCGTTCGGCTTCAACCTGCTTTCGCGCGGTGTTGTCGGTTCCGATGAGCAGATAACCGATGATGATGCTCTGATCGTCTCGCAAGGCCGTCACCGAGACGACGGCCGGAAAGCGGGTGCCGTCTTTGCGGATGTATGTCAGTTCGTAGATGTCTTCGATGCCGCGTGAGGCCTTGAAGACGAGGGCTTCAAAGCCGGGGGTGATGGGGGTGCCGAGCTCGACGCTCAATTCTTTCGCGCGAGCGATCACTTCCTGTGGATCGGAGATGTCGGCGGGGGTGATCTTGTTCATCACCTCTGCGGCGATGTAACCAAGCATGCGCTCAGCGCCAACGTTGAAGATCTGGATAACGCCCTTGGCGTCGGTGGCAATGCTGGAGAAGTTCGCACTATTGAAAATGGCGTTCTGCAAGGCTCCGGCTTTGAGCAGGGCTGATTCAGCCTGCT
>JBBRGG010000074.1:0-14375 GCA_038240875.1 Phycisphaerales bacterium
TTTGGAATTGCGTAGTCGGATCTGCCCGGAGCTGGTGAATGCGTTTGCGTTTCGGCCGTTGCGTGTGGGTAGGACGCAATCGAACATGTCAACGCCTGCACGAACCGCCGCGAGCAGGTCGCGCTCATATCCAACGCCCATCAAGTACCTTGGTTTGGCATCGGGGAGCAATGGAGCCGTGTGGCGAACAACTTTTGCGATGTCGTCGCTTGTCTCCCCCACTGCTACGCCACCGATGGCGTACCCGGGAAGTTCGATCGCTGCAACACGGGTCGCGCACCATTCACGCTGTGCGAGGTCGAGCCCGCCTTGGACGATACCAAAGAGAGATTGCTCATCCTTTCGTGCGTGTGCTTGGTTGCAGCGTTCGAGCCAGCGAATGGTGCGTTCGTTGGCGATTGCCAATCGCTGCACGTGATCAATTTTGCCTTTGGATCGAGCGCGCTGCGAACCCAATGCAGGCGGCGGATTCTCTCTATTTTCGTGGAGATTACCATCGGGCATTACTTCGGTTTGGTAGGCGACCTTGTCGCGCCGGAGCACCGCTGCGAGTCGCTTGTCCACTGCATCTCCGGCGATGCCTGATTCGCTCGCGCGAGTCGCCATCGGTGGCGGACAATCGTCAAAGGCCATCATGATGTCCGCGCCCAGCGCGTTCTGCACGCGCGTTGCGTCTTCGGGAGTCATGCGGATCATCTTGCCATCGATGATCGATTTGAATGTGACGCCGTCGTCGTCCACGCTATTGCTGTCGGCGAGCGAATACGCCTGATACCCGCCGGAGTCGGTCAAAATCGGCCCGGGCCAACCCATGAAACGATGCACGCCTCCCATAGATCGGACGAGCTCTGGGCCTGGACGCAATAGCAAGTGATACGTGTTGTTGAGCAGGATTTGTGCGCCGCTTTGTGCCACTTGATGGGGCAGCACACCCTTGACGCTTGCTCGCGTGCCTACGGGCATGAATGCGGGCGTATCGAACGCGCCGTGCAACGTGCGCACAACGCCCCTGCGGGCGGCACACGTGGCGGAACGTTGATGAATGGCAAAGGAAAGCGGCCCTGTCATGTCCTCGTTGATCTCTTGTATTCAATGTGCATGATCTTGGTCAAATTGCGCGAGCCGACTGCATGAATCAAAACTCCATGGATCTAGTCACTTAATCGAAATGGAATACGTTTCGAAGGATTATGCGTTGTCATTGCTCTTAAGTGAATCGGTCGAATCCTGGAGCACGCGCCGTTCACTGCTCGTCAGCGATTTGAGGCCTTTCGAGCTCACCTTTGCCAGCACGCGATCGATCTCGGCGTTTTTCTTCGCTTTCGCGGCTTGATCGCGTGCAGCAGCTTTATCGACTTGAACGCGAGCTCGCTGGCTCCCCGCCCTGCCGTCGTTGCCGAATTCTACGAAGCTGCGTTTACCTTTACCCTTCTTTCGTGAATCCGTAAAGATATCGAAGAAGTCACGAAGAAGGTACGCGTTTCGGATGAGGATCGCGCCAGCAATTGCGCCGCCGATGTGGGCCGCGTCGCCACCAGCGTTGCGACCGCCGAAGATGATGTTTGCAAGTGCGATGCCCACATAGACATATGCGAGCACCTTGATACGAACGGGAACGGGGGGAATGATAAGTTGCATGACTTGATTTGGGGCAATGTACGCGCTGGCAAGCACAACCCCAAAGACGCCTGCGGATGCGCCGATCAAGGGAGTGTCCCCAGAGTTGTAGATGAGTATCGGCAGCGAGTTCATTCCGAAGTTTGCAGCGAGCGAGCCGCCGACGTTGAGTAGCATGTAGAGCATCGCGCCAGCAATTCCACAGGTCAAGTAAAGGGCGACATATCGCTGCTTACCCAGATGGTTCTCGACAATTGAGCCAAAGACATATAGCCCGAGCATGTTCATCAACAGGTGCACGATGTCGGCGTGAAGAAACTGGAAAGTCAGCACGCGCCAAAACTCGAGCCCGCCAGCCCAGAACATCTTTGCCGTGGAGAAATAACCGAGCCGTTCGAGTATGTTCGGAGTGCCTGGCTTGTGCGTCATGAATTGAATGACCATGACGGCGATGTTCATTAATATGATGATGGTGTTGGCAGAAATCCTCGTTCGGCCGCCATTCCATCCGTCCGAGTTCCGAAATGCGTAGTCACGATCGTGGATTGCCATTTCATGCCCATTGTGCCAGATTAACAGCATTAAGAGATGTGCACGCGTCCGTTGCGTGCCGAGTGCTTGATGCATCTGACCGACTACAGGGTACACACGCGCCGTGAGAGAAGAATCGGGTGAGCAGAACGGTGCTGCACATCAGGCTCAAAGACTTCGTGGACATCGGTAATTGAAATGAATTAGCACCGATTTACTCGCCGCGCAATTGCCTCGTAGCACGCGCAAGGATCGAACGCTCTTGGTCGGTGAGGCTCATCATTCCATGGAGTGATATGCGGATCAGGACAGCATCAAGCTCGTTTGGCGTCACGTTTGATCGATTGGCTTCTGAGCCAGAACTAACCGCAGGACCGTTCGTTCGTGGCCGAGCAGGGTGCTCGATCACCGGCGTGTCGCTTAAGCCAGGCGGGTTGGCTGGAGCAATTGGATTTTTAGATGCTTTGGCAGGTTGTGCCGTCCCACCCGTAATGGCTGGGTCAATCGAGCCTGAACCGGTTGCCGAAGCGCCGCGCGCGTTGGTATTTGTTGAAGTCGATCCCATCGAACCAAGTTCGCGTCGGGCTGTGCTTCCACCAAAATAGCCCGAGGTCATGCTGGAGCCAGATTTGTTTGAGCCGGACTTATTTAAGCCGGATTTATTCCCGCGAGAATCGTTGATCGAACGAAAGGACGATGTGAAGGCCGGTCGCGCAGTGGCCTGCTCAGCGAGGAAGGTCTGCGACCGGAAGACCATCCAGGTCGTGAGGCAGCCTATGAGGGCGATTATCGCGATTCGAGAGGATTCAAACCAGAGCGAGGCAATTGCGATGATGCCGACGGCCAGCAGGCCGATCCAGAAAGAAATCGCCGAGGCACGAGTCCGCCGCCGGGACGCCAGCGCCGCGGCAAGAGCGCGGCCTGCGTCAAAGCATGTCGCTGGAATGCACAAGTTGATCACGAGAATCGTGAGATTGGCAACATATAGCCACCACGCAAGCATCTGCCAACGTGTTGCCAACTCGAAGGAAGTCAACACAGGATTAAGCGGATCGAAACGGTAGAGAGCCGAGGCAGGGACGCCAAAGACAAGAGCGCCAAGCGCGAAAATAGGCACCATCAAAAGGCCAAGGAATACGCCACCAAGCTCGGGAAGGACGCCGCCTTGTGTATTGCGTGCGCGAGAGAATCGGGTTGGTTGATTGGTGATGCCACGTGGTTCGCCTGATGCGCGAAGGTCGCCGCTCGGGCCAGAGCCGTTTTTCACAAAAGTGGAGCTGGCATGCGCCGCGATGCGCACGGCGGCACGTGGCGTAATCGTATTGAGCCCGCCCAAAGGCCAGAGAATGGAAGATTCAGCGACGATGCCACGATGCCTGGCCCATATGACGCGAGCAGACTCACGCATCATGGAAATGGCGATGAAGGCAACGACGCCCGCGAAGGTATGCTCGACGCCGACTGCGCCTTGAACCGTGCTTGCGGCGATCTCAACAGCTGCCCACAGGAGCACGAGCCAGTGCATGCGCATGCCTACGCCTTGCACGGTGCCGATGGGAAAGCTCCAACGTGTTGGGTCTTCGCCGAGTCCAAAGACGCGGCCAACAAAGGTCCATGTCCGTTTGAGTATTTGAACGCCGAAGCGCGGTGCTTTGAAGGTGCGAGTTGGATTGAATGAGCTGGATGGCAAGCGCGTGTTTCCATCGTGTCCACTTGTCAGTGAGCCCGATTGATCCGCTCGCCAATCCGAAGAACCTGTACGCACAGTCAAACCTTTGTGGACGGTAGCCGAACCAATACACACCATCTACGCACGCGTTAGTCTTCAGATCACGCCTGGAGTATGAGCAGTACGGGCAGACTATGTAGCGAGGCAACTATTTAGACAAGCGTGGCTTGCGGCAGAAAGCCACAAGCAAAGACTGTATCGCTTGACGCAAACACTGGCTGAATCTGACCAGGCTGAATCTGACCAGACTAAACCTGTCCTGACTGAATCTGACCAGACTAAACCTGTCCTGACTGAATCTGTCCAGAATGAATCTGTTCCAACTTGATCTGACCTGACTGAATCTGAACCAACTGATACTGGAAAAGTGCTTCTGTCGCAGTCAACTCACCCAAACCCAAAGACGATAGCCAAATCTGATAGCCAAATCATAAAGCATAAGCACAAAGCCAAAGCCAAATTCGCCGACTCGAACTCCCCTCGAATCGAGTCTCAAACTTGCACCAGCCCAAACCGCCACCCCAAACCGCCAGCCCAAAGCACCAACCAATCCGCAATGCCTTACACGATTCCCAACAACCCCTGTCGAAGCGCCAGCAAAATGGTCACCATACTCTTCGCGTCGCACAACTCCCCCGACGCAATCAAACGCAGACATTCCGAAACTGACACCGGCACGACTTCGATCCGTTCGTCATCTTCAAGATCCTGCCCAACATGGGTAAGATCTGTAGCGACGAAGGCCCACATCGATTCGTCCGACAGCCCCGGCGAAGTATGAAACCGGGTCAAAGGGATTAAAGTTGCGGCTTTGTACCCAGTTTCTTCAACAAGTTCACGCGCGGCACACGAAACAGGTAGTTCTGGCGGCTCCATTGTCCCGGCGGGAAGTTCCAAAGACCATGTTTCAAGGGCAATACGCCAATTCCGGATCAAGAGGACCTTTGCTTCAAGGCCAGAGTCGAGGATAGGGAGCAAAACTACTGCTCCGGGATGGCGCACAACTTCACGATCTTGAGAGCCGTTGCTTTCAAGGACGCGGCAGAGCTCAAAGTTAAACTTTCGCCCCTTATGGATGAGTGTTCGGAATACCTTTGGGTCAGTAGGAGATGGGTTGTTGGGCCTTTCATGTGGATTTTCTGATTGTGGTCGAGAATTGAGCATGGGTGAACCTTTCGGGACGAACGATCGAAACGAAGTCACGAGAGTAGAGTAAATCTGGCCTGCCGTTAGGTTGTACGCTTTGGGGAGTTGTTTCGCTGAATGTCTATAACGATTTCAGGTATGAACGCGATTTCGAGCATAAGCAAAGTTGCTCATTGAGATGACCAAAGCAAACATGAGTCCAACCCGGATGGAATTTGACGCGAGTCAGCCGATGGTTCGGCTTGAAAGCGTGTACAAGAGCTTTGGGGAGCAACAGGTCCTCAATGGAGTATCGATCGACTTTCCGCGCGGGCTCACGACCGTCGTGATGGGGCCATCGGGGTGTGGCAAAAGCGTGATGCTCAAGCACATCGTGGGGCTGTTGTCGCCCGATGCAGGACATGTTTATGTGGATGGCCAGCGACTGGATGGGTTGAGTGAGCGCGAGCTTGAGCCGATTCGTCTGAAGACTGGCTTGCTCTTTCAGATGGGGGCGTTGTTTGATTCGTTTACGGTCGCCGAGAATATTGAGTTTCCGTTGCTTGAGCACACGAAGATGACGCGTGAGGAGCGAAAGGCGAGGATTGTGCGTGCGCTCAGGATGGTTGATATGGATGGATCTCAAGACAAATTATCTTCACAGTTGTCTGGTGGGCAGCGCAAGCGCGTGGCGTTGGCGCGAGCGATTGTGTTAGAGCCAAGGGCGGTGCTGTATGACGAGCCGACGACGGGGCTTGATCCGATTCGGTCCGACGGGATCAATGAGTTGATATTGAAGCTGCGTAGGGAACTGGGCGTGACGAGCATCGTCGTGACGCATGATTTGATATCGGCACGAAAGGTCGCCGACCGTGTTGTGATGCTATTGCATGGCAAGGTAGCGGCGGAAGGTACGTTCGCTGATCTCGAAGTCTCCAGCAAGCCCGCGGTTCGGCGCTTTCTGGAAGGTAAATACGACCCCACCGATGACACATCCGAAGATACAGTGGAACGAACGCAAACGCGCGTTGAAGAGTCGATTGAGTAGAGATCTGAACTAGAATTGACGCGCCTGTTTGGCGTATGTGTTGGAGCGGATAGGGTTTGAGGAGTCTTTCATGCCTCGCGCAATTGTTCGAGACTTTCTAACTGGGCTCACGGCGATCGCCGGCGTGTGCGGGCTCTTTATCACGTTGATGGTGTTTGGTGAACTCTCCAACGTTGGGCAGAAACGTTATCAATTAACGGTGCATGTGGGCAACGCTTCAGGGCTGAACGACAGCTCGCCGGTGACGCTCAATGGTGTTAAGGTCGGGCAGGTCTCGAAGATCGATGTTCGGATGGATGGAACACCTGGCGCGCAGCTCACGCTTCGCATCCGTGAAGAAGCCAAGATCCCGCGTGCGAGCATGGTGACGATTGATAAGGGGTTGCTCGGCGATGCGGGGCTTGAGTTTTCGATCCCGCCTGAGTTAACTGTTGCGGAGCGCGGCGACGTGATGATGGCGGGCGAAACGGTGGACTTGGGCTCGCCGATGTCGCCTATAGAGCGGATCACCAAGCTCGTCGAGAAGCCTTTGACGCGGCTCGCGAGCACGGCAGACTCGGTGGATGAACTCGCCAGAACGTACAAACAAGTTGGTGATCGGCTTAACGACATGCTCGAGCCACGGACGCAAGCTGAAGTCGCGGCGGGGAAATCGCCGAACCTACGCAGCACGCTGGAACGCGCGGACGCGGCGATTGCATCGGCACAAAACTGGCTCGGCGATGATGAGCTTCGCACCAACACACGAGACACGATCGCGCGAGCCAAGAATCTGACCGATGAGCTCACGACGCTGAGCAAGGCGTGGACGGTAACAGCGGCGAATACCGATGAAACGCTATCGAGCGTGGCCACGGACACAAGGCGGTTGTCAGACCGGGCAGCAGCGGCAATTGAAACGCTGAGCGCGAAAGCGGATACCACGCTGACCAGTGCACAGGCAGCGGCGGCGGAACTTGAAACGGTTGCTGCACGCATCAATCGTGGCGAAGGAACGCTTGGGCAGTTGGCCAACAACCCAGATCTTTATCGCTCGCTCAATGACGCGACGCAGCGGCTCGATAAGGCGCTTGCGGACTTGCAAGGGTTGATTGCGCAGTTCCGTACCGAAGGCATTCCGATTGATTTTTAATCGCTCGCTACTTTAATATGTGATCGCCTCGCTCGATGCGGTGCGCGTTGAGGAGCGTGAAGGCGGGGATGTGGTCTTTGATGAATTTGGTGAGCTGGCTTGGCGTGCAGCACAGCCGAAGCGATGCTTTTTTCATGTCGAGGTTGCAGGCAAAGACCATGTCCATGGCCTCGGCGAGAAGGATGACGTACTCAGGGTGCGAAGGGTTGCAGACGATGCGACCGGCAACTTTGCCGACCTGTTGGCAGCGCTGCTTCCATAATTTTGAGCGAACATCGCCGAAGAGAACCGGACATCGAGCGTGCGTGGCGAGAAGATGGCGCATGCGGCCGATAGCCATGGAACGGTTTTGGGCAGCGCTTCGTCGTTCGTTGGCGAGAGCCTTGAGGCCGGTTGGTTCGTGGGTGAGGCGGACTTCGGTTTCGACTTTATTTTTGCGCTGACCGCCGGGGCCGGAGGAGCGGCCTTTGGTGAGCGTGCACTGAGTGACAAGGGTTTCTTCATCGAGAGTTGCGGGGTGAGGATGGGCCTCGAACCAGAAGACTTCGTTAGGGCCGACATCGCGCTCAGGACGTTGCTTGGTGCGCTCGGGGGGCGTGGCCCACCCGACGGGCGGTGAACCGATACCAGTAGTGATGGTGGTGTGCGCGATCTGGTTCTTTGGGATTTGAATGCCTGATGGCACGCTTTCTGGTTCGCCGGCAACGAGGAGCTTTCGGCGGGCCAGCTTTGCGACAGGCTCGGGGCCGAGATCGTCTTGGGTACGATCGCGTGGCGTGGCTGCGGATTTGGATGGGCTAGCGGAAGACTTGGTGAGATTAAAAGTGGATTTGGTGGGGCGTGCTGCCATTAATGCGATCCTATGCGAGCGGGCATGCCCAGCTCGCTCATGGGTGAAGCGGCGAGAGTCATGTCGGCAATGTGGTCTGCGCTGAGCAACTCGTGCGCAAGTCCCGCGATCATCGCGGCGTTATCCATGGTGAACTCCATCGAAGGGATGATGACGCGGACATTGTTCGTTGATTCGAGTAAGGCGAGTTCGCGGCGAAGAGCGCTGTTGGCGGTGACGCCGCCGCCGACGAGGAGCGTGATGAGAGCGGGTGGATTTCGGTTTTGATCGTGCTTTGGTTGTTGATCACGAAGGAGCGCGAGAGCCCTTTTTACTTTGAGGATGATGGCGGCGATTGCGGCGCGCTGGAACGATGCCGCGAGATCGCGCTTGCGGTCGTGCGTGAGCTCGATTGTGAGCGATGCGGGTGTGCCTGGGCGAGAGTTTGGCACGCCCTTGGCTGCGTAAAGAAGCGCGGTTTTTAGGCCAGAGAAAGAGAAATCGAGCGAGTCGGGCGCGATGCGGCTGATGGGCAGGTCTACGGCGCGATCGTTGGCGTCGGGTGAAGAGGCGAGGCGATCCAGGTTTGGGCCGCCTGGGTGTGGCAAGCCGAGGATGGTGGCGGCCTTGTCGTAGGCTTCGCCAATAGCGTCGTCGATGGTCGAACCAACGCGGTGGAAGGTAAGCCAATTGTCAGCAAAGTACAACGAGGTGTGCCCGCCACTGACGACCAGGCCCAGAGCTGGCCAATGTACTTGTGGCGAAGTAATTTCTTTTGGTGTTGGTTGCGTGGGCTCGCGCCTGAGAAGGCCCGAATAAACGTGTGCGTGAACGTGATCAACGCCTATGAGAGGCTTACCGAGAGACCAGGCGAGGGCTTTGGCGGCGGCGGTGCCGACGAGGAGGCAGCCGATGAGCCCGGGGCGATGGCCGACGGCAATTGCATCAATCATGCCTAGGCCCATGCCAGCTTCTTCGAGGGCAAGGCGCACGACGGGAAGTAATCGCTCGACGTGTGCTCGGCTGGCAATCTCGGGAACTACGCCGGCGTATTCCTCGTGGAGGGCGTATTGCGAAGAGACAACGCTGGAGCGGACGAGGGTGCCTTGGTCTACCACGGCTGCGGCGGTCTCGTCACAGGAAGTCTCGATCCCCAGTACGATCATGGCGCGTTACCTGGGGCGGGCTTGGTTTCGGTGGGAGAGGTTTCTATGGGTGTAGTAGCAGGAGTTGATGCGGCTGGGTTTGCAGGCTCAACATCAGCATCGATGAGCCAGCGTTCGAGGTTCTCGCCTGTGATTTTGAGGGTGGAGACGACCTTGCCATCCTTGTCACGAATTTCGAGGGTGCCACCTTGGATGTTGGCATCATTGGGGATGAGGTCGCGAGTAGCACCGGCATTAATAGGTTTGCCCGCTTCGAGGACGACTACGCGCTTCTCGGTCTTGATCAGCTCGCGTTCGAGGCGCGTAATGAGCTCGCGCGAACGCTTGAGTTCAGCAAGCTGCGACTGTTCAGCGGAGACGCCTGCCTCGCCGGTCTTGGTCCATTCGCCTGAGATGATCTTGCCTTGGACGGCGCGAACAGCGGCGGAAAGCTGAGGATCTTTGAGGTAAGTTAGGACCGCGCCAACATCGTTCCAATCAGGTGCTTGGATTGCGGGCTTAATCGAGGGCGCGTTGGTAGTGGCTGAGGGTGCGGAAAGAGTGGTTGAGGTTGGAGAAGTCGTAACTGAAGATGAGGCCGCCTTGCGAATGATCTCTTCGTTTCGGCGGACTTCGAGCATGTCAATCAACGCCGAATCAGTCAGAGGAACGTAAAAACCTTCACTGGGATCAACGCCCCAGTTGACGGCGTCGTCCTTGCGTTGGATGCTGCGGCCGGTGGGGAGGTAGTAGCCTTGCTCTGTGATTTTGAGTTCGGCTCCCTTGCCACCGACGATCTCGTGAAGAGATTGCACGGTGCCCTTGCCAAAGGTGCGGGTGCCGACAGTGATCGCGGCGTTGTTTTCTACAAGCGCGCCGGAGAGAACTTCGCTGGCTGAAGCGGCTTGTTCGTTGATAAGCACAGCGATGGGAAATGCGGGGAGTGTGCCTGGCTCGCGGGCGCGGGTGATGCGTTCCTCGAAGGCGCGGCCACGGGTTGAAACGATAATGCCTTCTTTTAAGAAGAGGTCGGCGATAGCTTCGGCTTCGTTGAGAAGGCCGCCTGGGTTGAAGCGGACATCGAGCACGAGGCCTTTGAGCTCGCCTTTGGATGCGCCCATGGTTTCGAGAGCGGCGGCGAGTTCGTTGGCGCAACCGGGTGTGAATTGTGTGATACGAACGTAGCCGATTTTGGCATCGTGATCGATAAAGAAGGTCCAGGCTTCGGGATTGGCGGGATCACGGTGGACACCTTTGATCGCGCGGGTTTTGATTCGTTCGCGATTGATGGTGAGGTCGAATTCGTTGCCATCGCGTTCGATGGTGAGCCTGACTGGAGTGCCTGGCGTGCCCAGAAGGAGCTCGATGCACTTTTCCGCGGTGATATCGCGGGTGAGGATGCCATCGATTGCTTTGACGCGATCATTGGCGAGGATGCCTGCGCGAAAGGCTGGGGAATCTTCGAGAGGAGACACGATGGTGAGCCAGCCATCGCGTTTGTCGATCTGGGCACCGATGCCGACGTACTCGCCGGTGAGGTCTTTGTTGAAATTGCGGGCTTCGGAAGCGGGGACGTAGACGGTGTATGGATCGTCGAGGGCTTCAACCATGCCTTTGATCGCGCCATCACGAAGCTTGTCGAGGTTGGGTTGTTCGGCGAAGCGTTCGCCGATGATGGACTTGACTTCGATGAGTTGATCGAAGAAGGCGTACTCGCCGTCGCGTTGGCCGATGGCGAGAGTTGAGCCTACAACGGCAAAGCCGAGGAGCGCAACAAGGCTGACCTCGAGAGCGACGCGACGCTGTGCCATGTGTGGTGGCTCCTGAAAGTGGACGGGTTGGGTGCGGAGTTTGAGGGAGTTGAAGAGTAGAAGAAGAGAAAGTAGATGTTCGATTCTAAGGGTATGGAGGTTGACACGATTCTACGAGGGGTAGAAGGTGTGGTCGCAGGAAGGAACTGTGCGTACATTGAATTCAAGCCGTGCGTGGCATGTAGCCAGAATCATCGAGGAAGAGACTAAAGAATTGGGATGAGTCGTGCATGCTTGCGTCGGAAGCCAATCAGTATGAATCCAATCAATATGATGCGACCACTGGGCGATTCAGGCGGGCTTGGTGCGACATCAAGCAGATTGTATTGTGCAACGTACATTGCCCTGTATTTCGCAGCATGAACAAATTCTGATGCAGCAGACGCGTTGAAATCATCTGAATAACAGGCCGTGCGAAAGGTGTCTAAGGTTTACGGCCAATGACACGACCAAAGCCAAGAATATTTGCTTCTTGTGCCTGCTCGCTCGAACACGAACACGTCGAACAATCCATACTTTAAACCTGCACAATCACTTAACCATCTGCTCCACATGCCGCCTTCCGATCAAGTGCTTGCACGAGCACATTGAGCAAGCATGCACGGATTTGTGCGAGCAAGTTTGCTGATACTGGTGCCCGTGCTGTTGCTGATACAGTCTGAGTGCGTGCGATATAAGTCGATACAAAGAGAACATTCGCTCGCGCGAAGAGGTACAAAAGGAAGAGAAGATCAATGCCACAACCACAAGAACGCGCGGAACTTCGCGTGCAATCCGAACGTGTCGTACTCGCGGCGGTGCGTTTGCCCAACTCGAGCTATGACCAGCGCGACCCCTTTGGCGAGCTAACGGCTCTGGCCGAGCAAGCTGGTGCGATGATCGTCGGCGAGCTTACGCAGCGATTGGAAAAACCTGTCTCGGCAACGTATATGGGTTCGGGTAAAGTGATTGAACTCAAGGGCCTCTGCGAGGTGCTCGAAGCCAACACGATCATCTTTGATCACGACCTTTCGCCCAAACAAATTTCTAACATCGAGAAGGAAACCGGACGCAAGGTTGTTGATCGATCAGAGTTGATCCTAGACATCTTTGCGAGCCGTGCAACGACTCGCGAGGCGCAGCTTCAGGTTGAACTCGCGCAGCTTGAGTACACATATCCGCGATTAAAGGCGATGTGGGACCACTTGGAGCGAATCGTTGGCCGAGGCGGCATTGGTGGCATCGGTACCCGCGGCCCGGGCGAACAACAACTCGAGATTGATCGGCGTCTGGTCCAGCGACGCAAGCTCTCACTCGAGCGCGAACTTGCCGAGATTCAAGGCCGAAAGCGGCGCGAGGTCGCGGCGAGGCGTGCCGAGCACATGACTGTCGGCATCGTCGGCTATACCAACGCGGGCAAGTCCACGCTCTTTAACACGATGACTTCGGGCGGCGCGTACGCCGACGATCGTTTGTTTGCAACGTTGATGACGCGAACGCGCACGTGGGATCTTGGCACCGGGCTTTCGTGCATGCTTTCGGACACGGTTGGGTTCGTGCGTGACATCCCCCACCACCTTGTCGCTTCGTTCAAGGCAACGCTCGAAGAAGCAACGCACGCGGATTTGCTGCTCTTCATGCTTGATGTGTCGGACCCGGCCGCAGAGTTGCAGTATGCAGCGGTGAATGCGGTGTTGGATGAACTCTTTAGTGATCTGGCAGAGAGTCGGCACGCCGAGGACGCGATGGTGAAGAGGCCGCCGGTTTTGCTGCTCTTGAACAAAGCAGATCGACTGACGGACAACAGCCAGTTGCTGGTGTGGAATCGTCGCCAAGAAAGCGCATTGGCGCTGTGTGCGCTCCCGCCGACAATTGCGTCAGATGGCACGCCGATCTTGAAGCAAGGACAGGCGGAGCTGATCGCGCACGTACGCGCGATGGTGCAAGGTGCTGTAGAAGATTTCGAGATTACGCTGCCTCTTTCAGAAGCCAAGGCGATCAACGTTATCGAGCGTCAGGGGACCGTTCTGGACCGTGATTACACGCAGACGCACGTCATGCTTCGCGCGCGCATTGGTAAGCGGCAACTTGCGATGTTGCGTTCGGGAGGTGTGGCGATCGTGGCCAAATCGGTTACAACGGGCAAGATCGTGGACTTGGGCACGCTGCGCGAATCGATCACAAGGCCAACGTGGACCAAGCCTTTGCCTTTGGAAGTGGAACCCAAGCAAACGCGGCCACATGACGAAGCAGATGATGAGAACGCGTCGCC
Source organism: Phycisphaerales bacterium (assembly GCA_038240875.1). Taxonomy (GTDB): domain Bacteria; phylum Planctomycetota; class Phycisphaerae; order Phycisphaerales; family UBA1924; genus JBBRGG01. The sequence goes on from JBBRGG010000074.1 coordinate 13,219, forward strand.
TGCCAAGGTGAAGAAAGCCAGTTCAAAGAAGACTAGTTCCAAGAAGGCCGTCACAATAAATGCCGCCCCTAAAAAATCGACAACTAAAAAGAAGGCGGCTTCGAAGCTCACGCGAACGTGAATGTGAACGTGAATGGCGGGTTCGGCGAAGCAGGAAGCGAACTAACCATCGTTGAGTGAGTTTGTATTCAGCACTTTCAATTCAAGGAAAACTCAGCGGTTGCCACGCACCCGTTCTACACCACACGCGATGGAAAACAGCACCGTGAGAACGCAGACAATCGTCGCGCCGAGTGGAAAGCCCGCCTCGAAGCTCGCAACGATGCCGCCAAGGACACCTACAACCGCGGCGACAATTGCCCAGACAATCACGATGCTCATGCGTCGAGAAAGCCGTAACGCAATTGCGCCGGGAAGCACGAGCATTGCCGTGGCGAGGACTACGCCAGCGAGCTTCATGACCGTGACCGTCGCGAGAGCGAGCATCACCATCAAGAGAATTTGCATAGTGCGGGCAGGAACACCCCACGCGCGAGACGCATTCTCATCAAATGTCCAGAAAATAATCGGTCTGCGGACAACATAGAGAGTGCAACTGATCGCGACGGTAATACCGATTGCGATCCACGCATCGAGCCAGCCAACTTCAAGAAGGTTCCCGAAGAGAAAACTCTCCCATTTGATGGTACTCCGCGACACGTAGACCAATATCGAGCCAAGAGCCATCGAGGCGACGAGGATGATGCCGATGGCAGTGTCGGCTTCGACGCCGCCTTTACGCGCGAGCACGCCGACCATTAGCGCGGCGGCGAGGCAAAATACAAAGACGATCGCATACTGCGCGAGCGACACGCCCGCGCCAGTCCCCATCGCCGAACCAAGTGCCGTACCACCTGCAGCCCCGAGGAACGAAGCGACCAACGCGGCGACACCGATGCCGCCAAAGGCCGCATGGCTGATGCCCTGGCCTACGAATGCGAGGCGCTTGATCACGACAAAGACGCTCAGGAGCGCACACAAAAAAGCGCTCGCAAGTCCCGCGACCACGCAAGGCAAAAGGATCCCCAGCATTTCAGGATCGGCGAAGTAACTCCACGTATTCATGGCGCGCCACTGTTGCTTTGGCCGCCGCTGCTGCCAACTTCGCGACCCCGAGT
>JBBRGG010000075.1:0-14342 GCA_038240875.1 Phycisphaerales bacterium
GGGGGGGGGGGGGGCCCGGGGGGGGGTGTAAGAATGGGGGCGAGGGAGAGAAGCGTCGGGGTTGGCGAAGTCGCGTCGGCGACGTATTTGTCGCGAGGTGTGCGGTTGACGCGGGGATCGATACTTACGAGTTGCGTGCGAGAGAGAGCGAGCAGCCCAGCAGCGTGCACGAGTATTGACGCGGTTAGCGCGCACGAAACAAGTAACATGGATGAGGCGCGAAGCGTGTTGGGCGACGTGTTGGGCGACGAGTGTGGCGGCGGGGCGACGCTCGCCGAGGTTGATGGCTGAAGTGGCTTGTCCAACTTGAATGGCGGGATAGACATAAATGACTAGCCATGTGCAAGGTTTGTGCGCACGTGTCCAGATTCGTGCGCACGATCATGGTCGTATCAAGACCTGGTCAAACGTGATCGTCTTTGCTGATTCTTCCTGAACCCCTGCCGCTGCCAGTGAATAAGCGGTCGATGGAAAGGCCACCTGCGCCCAAGACGACGAGGCTGAACGATGCGCAGATGAGCATGAGGATCCAGAGAGGTTTAGCGTAGGAAAAGCTGCCTGCGGCGTCGGTGGCCCAGAAGTCGTAAGCGGGAAGAAAGCCAAATTTGGCGGTGCCAGTTTGGATGGCGGGGCCGATTTCGGTAAGCCAAAGAGCGTTGAGCATGGCACCAGCGAGAAGGAATGCGTTGACACGAACAAGAAAGCCGAGCAGGAGGAAAGAGCCGCCTACGAGCTCGGTCATTGCTGCGAACCAAGCAAAGTAGACGGGCCAGCGGCCTTGGTCGGCGGCTTTGGGCCAGAGGGCAATTGGGGTTTTGCCGGTTTCGTTAGGGAGTGGATTGGCGGCTTTTTTTAGGAGAAGCGAGAGGCCATAGAGCGTGCGAACCTTGATTGGTTCGGGAAAGTCGCTCGCGGTGTAGGTCATGGCGCCCGGAGTTTGCGCGGAAGTAGAGAATGACGCAGTAATAAATCGAGGTTGGTCGAAGAGCAATGGGTGAGAGTTCAAGACTGGGATAGACGCGGGCTTGGATGGAGTTGGAGTTGAATTTGGGGTTGGGGCAGGAGTGGGAATGGTTGTTGGAACTGGCAGGGTAATCGGTGGCGAAGAAAGTGAAGGCGCAAGAGGTGTTGAAGTCGGCTGGGTAGTAGGAGTGGGGGTAGCTGCTGGAGTTGTAGGGTTAAGGGTGGGGGAAGAATTGGAGGCGGGGGTGATGACGCCAAGGTTTGCGAGGGTGGCGGCGGCTTGGCCTTTGACTTCGGTGGTGTTGAAGACTTTGTTCCACCCTGCCCAAAGGAAGGTAAGGCCTAGAGCGACGCGAAGGAAGATGGGTGCGATGGTGCTGCCGGAGCTAGCCATGGTGGTCCTTTGGGCGGTCTAGGGAAGAGGGGAGCGGGTGCGAGAAGCTTTATCGGAAAGTTGAGGTTTGGATTGAGAGGGAAAGTGTGTGGATGGGCGGGGATGGCAGAAATAGATGGAAGAAAGGCGGGGTTAAAAAAAGTTGGACTGGGAATTGAGGTGCGGGGCTAGCATGGTGGTGGATAAGTTGGCGGGCAAGTTGGCGGGCAAGTTGGTGGACAAGTTGGCGGGCAAGTTGGCAGTGTTGGTGGCTAAAGCACATGGGTGCATACGCGGGCGTGGCGGAACTGGCAGACGCGCGGGACTTAGGATCCCGTGGCCGAAAGGCCGTGCAGGTTCGATTCCTGTCGCCCGCATTTGATGGAACAGGAGGGAGAAATGGCTACAGCAGCAACTGGCCAAAGGGTAAACGAAAGGCGAAGAGAAGAAGTTGCAAAGGGGTACGGGGGTACGGGGGTACAGGTAAAGTCAGAAGTAGTAGACAGTTCAAGACAGAGTTAGATCAAGACAAGCAGAATAAGGTACTTGAAGAGAAGTGGTACATAGAAGAGGCAAAAAAGAAGAGGTATTGAGCAGAGGCAGAGAGAAGTGGTACATTTCATGTCGTTGACGCGGGGGCGTGCCAAGTGTGATTGATGACCGGTTCGACGTCGGGCCATTTGTCGGTCATGCGGTTGTACGAGCGAGGAAGCCAAAGGGTTTGAAGTTTGCCGCCACGAAAGTGGTTGAAGGCCCAACTGAGGGCTTGGTCGTCGACCATCCATGAAGCGCGTTCGAGTTGTGTCATCCATTCGTTTACGAGGCGCATGACCAGTGGAGTGAACGCGAAATAGACGACGCCACTGGAGGCCCAAAGTTTGTGGGGGTGGTACTCGCCCGAGTCGTTCATGGGGTCGCCAAAGAAGTTGTAGATAGCGAAGTCGGCGCGGGTGGCGCGGAGAAGGGTGGGGTCTTGGATGAATTCGCAATCAGCGTCGAGCCAGCAGACCGGGCGCTTGTGAAGGATCAGGCTTTCGCGGATGAATGTTGCTTTGCGAGCGACGAAGGAGAGCCACGCATTTGAATAACGAGAAGACCAGGCGGGTTTGGCTCGAGAAGAATTGTTGGCCAGAGACTCGATGGGGACGATCGTGTGCGAGATTTTGAAGCGATCACAACTGGCGCGAAGCTTGTTCGCGTCGGCTTCGTAGTACGTGCCTTGGGTGTAGAAAGAAATGGTGTGCATGGGGGGGGGGAGAAGTGGCAGAGTGGCAGAGTGAATGTCGAAGCTCATGAAGCAAGAAGAGTTGATTTACGGAAGCTGGGTTAGGGAAGCTGGGGTGGTTTGATATTGAGGGCGGATTCAAGCGCGTGCGCGACAGCTAGAAGGCGCGATTCGTCAAAGGCTCGGCCAACGAGTTGCACGCCGACGGGAAGAGGCTGCGTTTCTTGATCGGCGTAGTTCGTAAACCCAGCAGGAATATTGATCGCGGGAAGTCCAGCGAGGTTAATGGCGACGGTGTATATGTCTTCAAGGTACATCGCCATGGGATCGGTGGTTTTCGAGCCGATGGCAAAGGCGGGGCTTGGCGTCGTCGGCATGAGAATCACGTCGCATGCGAAGTTGGTGTTGATGCCTTCGAACGCGGCGTTGAAATCATTTAAGATTGCACGGCGCGCTTTGGACGCGGTGATGTAGTACGCGTCGTAATAGCCGGAGCTTAAGACGTGGGTGCCGAGCATGATTCGGCGAAGCACTTCGGGACCGAAGCCCTGGCCACGCGAGCGAGCGTACATGGTTTCGAGGCCTTCGTTGGGCGCGAGCGTGGCGCGGTAGCCATAGCGAACGCCATCGAATCGAGCGAGATTACTCGCGGCTTCGGCGGGCGCGACAACGTAATACGCGGCAATAGCGGCGTCGAGCATCGGAAGATCGATGTCGATGATGGTGTCGCCACGAGCTTTGAAAGCAGCGATCGTGCGATGCAGAGCTTGGGTGACAGCGGGATGATTCGCGGCGTCGTTTGCCTTGCGGACTACGCCGATACGAAAAGGGCCAATATGAAGCGGGCTACTACTTGTTGTTGCATTGGCTGAGATTGATTCGAATACATTGCTTGCGAGGAAGGGTGCTCGAGAGGATGATGTGGCATCGTGCAAGTCTTGGCCATTGATTATTTCTAGGATGAGGGCGGCATCGGCGACGTTGGTGGTGAGTGGGCCGATTTGGTCGAGGCTGCTGGCGTAGGCGACTAAGCCATAGCGAGAGATTCGGCCATAGGTTGGCTTAAGACCGACAAGGCCACAGAACGCGGCGGGTTGGCGGATGGAGCCACCGGTGTCGCTGCCGAGGGCGACAGGGCAGATTCGGGCGGCGACCGCGGCTGCGGAACCGCTAGAGCTGCCGCCTGGGACGTGGGCGTGGTTCCAGGGGTTGCGGGTTACGCCAAAGGCTGAGTTTTCGCCCGAGGAGCCCATGGCGAATTCGTCGAGATTGGTCTTACCAATGATGATGGCGCCAGCGCGAATGAGGCGCGAGACAGCGGTCGCGGTGAAAGGGCTTTTGTAGTGTTCGAGCATACGGCTGGCGCAGGTGGTCTTGCCTGCGATGCCTGGGAGAGTTGGGGAAGGCGTAGCGTCGGGGCCAATGCAGATGTTGTCTTTGATGGCAATTGGGACGCCAGCGAGAGGAAGGTGGGCGGCGTGGCTGGCGGCACATTGTTCATCGATCCATTTTGCGTGCGCGAGAGCGGTATCAGCAAAGGTTTGCGTAAAGGCGTTGATGGCGGGATTGATGGCGTGGAGGCGGTCGAGGCTTTCGCGCGTGATTGAGTGAGCCGTGCGAGTGCGGGCGCGAACGTCGCGGGCGATAGCTACTGCCGAATCAGGATTGGGAGGAATGGTTGGTGTGGTTGGTGTGGTCATGCGCCGCCGCCTTGGTCGTCGAGAACTTTGGGAACCTTGACGAATAGGCCATCAGACTCTGGAGCCATATCGATGAGGGTTTGGGTAGAGAGGGTTGGGCCAGGTTCGTCGGCGGCGAGGCGGTTGGTTTCGTCGGCGACGTGGGTGAGAGGCTCTACGCCTTCAAGATTGAGGGCGCGTAGGCGATTGACATATGCGACGATGGTGGCGAGGTCCTGGCCCAGTGGCGCGAGGCGGGCTTCAGGGAGCTCGATGCGCGCGAGTCGTGTGATTCGGCGTACCTCGTCGGGCGTAAGAGGTGATGGGGAGGAATGAGATTGGTGGGGTGTTGTGTCCACAGTTTTGACTGTACGGCGTGTGTGTTTGTGAGAGCGACGCTGGTGTGTGCTTAGTTGGTGGGGCTTGCGTGGTTGAGCGGTTGGTTGAATTTGTGGTTGGTTTCGTATGCGTGGAGTATCGTGGTACATGGGTACTAGCAAGGCAATAGCCAGACAGAATGTTGGAATGGCTCGCCAGGTTTGGAATAAGGGCGTGTACTGGGTTGCAAGGCCTTGGACGAGCGTGGTGTTGACGGCGTGCGTTGTCTATGCGTTGACAAGCCTGCCTACGGATGGGGCGCGGGATGGTGGCGTGTCGGGCGTGGGACGAATGTTGGAACGAAGCGTGGTGTTTCTTGTTGAACGAGCAAGTGGTTTGAGTGGCGTGGGGAAAGGTGGTAGGGGGGGAAAGGTAGTTGTCTACGGCGGGCCTCAGAACATAGCGATGTTTGTGGCACGAAGAAGCGCGGTCGAAGCGACCGAGGGTGGAAAGGCTGTTTTACAGGCAATTGGAGAAGATATCGGCAGCTCAACAGGAGTGGCTGGCTCGAATCGACAAGGCGTTGCAGAACAAAACGCGGACGCAATGCGAGATATTCGTGCTCAATTTATAATAATTGACCCTGATGTTGTGAGCATGGATCTTGCAACACAATTGTTGTCGCAGAGGCCGATGGATATTGGGACGGTGTCGGTGTTGTTGACTCCGCTGAAACAAGGCATGCTTTGGCCGACGCGCGCAGATCATGGATTGTTTGTGCGTTCGCCTTCGACATGGTCGCGTGAAGAGCAATTGGCGGCGCGAGGTTCGTTCGCTCGATACTTGCAACGCATACCGGGGAAAGCATTGCCTGTGGTTGGGCGAAAGATTGAAGAGGGCATGGACACACGGATTATGTGGTCGGGGTACGCCCTGAACTGTGTAACGTTGATCGCAATTGGCGCGTGGTGCATCTCGATAACGTGGGTGCTACCGGGATCTGCTTGGCGGGTTCGGAGTGCTCGCGCGAAGGGCGTGTGTGCTTCGTGTGGCTATTCGCTTGTTGGTTTGGAGTCGGCGAGAATGGGTGGAAACAAGTACGATAACGCTACAGCGACGTGCCCGGAGTGTGGTCGCAAGAATAACGTGTGACCGTGGAACTGGCTGTGTTTGGATCTGAGAGAAGCAGAGTCAAGAGTCGTGTACGGGCGTATAGGTGTAAAGCATTCGTACGATACCTTGGTTGAATTATAGGTATTTTTCCGTACAAAGAAATATCGGCAATACTTTACGAATATTGGAACGCACTGCCATAGGTGATTGTGAAACAAGCAAGGCTTGTGAGGCGAGCGTACAAGACTTAATAGCGGGCGCTTTATCTGCAAAATATTGGCTGTTATATCGGGTTTTTTTATGTGGCTTGAGTGATATACGCGGCATGGTTTGATGCGCGTGACTTAGGTGTAATCCCGTACATATGTCAAACTTGCCTGTATGTGGCGTAGAGTGTAGTAACACAGATAAAAGAACTTGTATGTTCTTTGTTGATTCGGTCAGTGGCCGAATGCTAGTATGTTTGTACTACAGATCTTTTGGTTCTCCGCCGCACCGCTGGATAAACCAAAGAATAGAGGACCGGACGAGCAAGTAACTGGGCTCTTCACGGCCAGCGGGTTGTGTCCGCGTGCGAATAGTCGGTGTGGTGAGCAGGTGTTGGTCAGAAATCGCGAACATCTCTTTCGGAAGAGCGTTGCTGTTGGACGCAGTTCGGGGTCACGGCTGTTGGGCTTAGATTGGGGGCTGGTGCAACACCGGTGTGTTTCCGGGTGTTGTTGTTTGATTTCGGCGCGGCCCACGCGCCAGGCACGCCGGGTGCATGACGCGCCCGCGCTTTGGAGGTTCGACGCATATGGCACGCAAAGCAGACGGTTCGGGTTTGAAGGGCATTTCGATCACTGATCTTCACGCGGAACTTCGTCGTCGTCAGTCGGGCGCAAAGCCGCTAATCAAAAAGCGTGAAACTCTCGCGGGGAGGCTCGCGGCAATTGACAGCGAACTAGCAACCTTGGGCATTTCGGTGAGTGAAGGCAGTTCTGGTCGTGGCGGTCGCGTGAGCATGGGCATGGGCATGGGCATGGGCAACGCTGGCGCAGGCCGCAAGCGACCTATCAACGAATTGAACCTTGTTGATTCGCTGGCGAAGATCCTCAAGGGCAAGACGATGGGCGTGAGCGAATCCGCCGAGGCGGTACAGAAGGCTGGTTACAAGACTTCTGCCGCAAACTTCCGGACGATCGTCAATCAGACGCTCATCAAGCATAAGACGATCTTTAAGAAGGTCGAACGCGGCCTCTACAGCGCGATCTAAGTGTTTACGAGTAAATAGCGATTGTAATGCTGCTGCGCGATTCGTGTGCCACGCGCAACAAAATAGCGCTGAATTCTGCCTGAACATAGCTTGAACAATGATACCCGATGGGCTTTGCTCGTCGGGTTTTTTTTTTTCAAGCGCGAAATCGATTTATAGAGTCAATTTGCGGGGGTTCAACCGGCTGGGGTTCGACCGGCGGGGGTTCAATTGGCGGGTGGCGGATTGATCGGGCTGTTAGCAACGCGTTCGATGGCTTTGTTGGCAATTGTGCCGACGATGGCGAAGATGGCCAGCGATACCACGATGGCGACCACGAATGCCCAAGGCGGGGCGGCTCGTTCGAGCGCTTCTTTGTTGAAGGTTTCGTTGATACCAGCACCGATGATGACGGCCAGCGCGGTACGCGGGAGCATACCGACGGCTGTGCCAAGAAGGAACGCGCCGCGCGGTACCCGTGACGATGCTAGCACGATGTTCATGAATGCGAAAGGTGAGTTTGGTGGGAGACGCAAGAGGATGACCATGCCCAATGCTCGCATAAAGCCCAGGCGGCCACTTTGTACAGAACGGCCTGTGATTGCGTCTCGGACGGCGCGCCACTTTGGCTTGTTGGCAAGTGTTCGTTCGAGGTGATCGCCCGAGCAACGCCGGGCAATGGTGTAGCCGATGAACGCGCCGCCAACGAAGCCACACAGGGCGGCGGGAATGCCCAGAGTCACGCCAAAGGCAAAGCCGCCAAGGGCGGATTGGGCGTATGTTGGCAAGAGCGCGAGCCCCGCGAGCCCTGCGAAGGCGGCGACGTAAATAAGCACGCCGAGTTCGGCGTGGTCGCGCAGCCAGGGCGCGGTGATGTTGAACGTGGCAAAGAGAACGATGGAGCCTAGTGGTGGCAGCACGAGTGCACCCGCGGCGAGAATGCCCGCCGGGCCCAACGAGCGGACGAATGCGAGCGCGTCACGCAGGCGTTGCGCTCCGATTTGCAGGACAATGCCACAGGAAAGAGCGATGGCGCCGACGAGCGCGGGCAAGAGGATTGTGCTGGGAAATGAGGATTCGTTGAAAAGCTCGATCAACGTCGGCTGGATGCGCTCGGGAAGCTTTTTGAGCAAGAACGCGCTGGCGATGACAGAGCCAAAGAGGATGAGACCAGCCCAGAAAAGAAACTCGGCGGACTTGGATGATGCCGGAACGGCGACCTGAGGTTGTGCCGGGTCTAGTTGAGTTGGGTCTGGCTTTAAAGGATTGTCGATTGGTTTGGTTGCGGATAATTCGTTAGCGTGTGGCTGCAACGATACGGCTATTTCGTGCGATATGGGCTGTGAGCCATGCGCGAGATTGGCGCGAGCTAGGTCGTCGTGTGCGGTTGGAACGTCGGGCACTTGGATTGGCTCGCAGTAGCTAGGCGTCGGCGAACGAAGGATTTCAACACTTCCAAGCGCGAACACGCGTGGTTAAGAGGGTACGCGGCGATGGCTGGCTTGGGGCATGTGGGGGAGATACGAAAAGTTTGCCGAAAAATTTTCTATATGCTCGAATTGTGCGTGTTGGCAGTAGAACCAATCATGCTGTACGATTTCGCCAGAATATCTTGACTAGATCTGGCAAGATGACTAGTTCTGGCCAGATGATTGGTCCTGGCCAGATGACTAGTCTGGCCAGATGATTGGACCTGGCCAGATGATTGGACCTGGCAAAATGGACCGATTTCCCAAGAATCGCGTGCTTCGACACTGATTGCAAACAAAGGGAACACCAGCAGTGGCAAATTACGGATACGAGGAGTGAAAAACTCGACGGGCTAAACGGACCTCGCGGGTAGTTGGGCTAGTGAACCCCATGAACCGGTCGAGCCGAGCACGTCGGGCAGGTCTATCTGAACCGTCGTATACATTGAACTCGTCGGATGGAAGGATGAAGAAGACAGCGTTAAGACAGTGTGCTGGTTAGCGCGTTGCTATTATGGAATGGAACGCCTGACTGATCGACCGCTGTGCCTAGTGCAGCAGAACGATCGGCGTAGGGCCCGGGCGACTTTCACAAGAAAGTAGACGCGCATCGGGGCACACGCCGCACGTTTATGCTGTGGGCCAAGGTGATTGCTCTAGGTTTATAGCGAGCGGTCGCCGCTGGCATGGCGTTGGTGTACTTTGGGTTACAAGACTGGTTCGGGCTTAGCGACTGGTTTGGGCTTAGCAGGTGTAAATGAACGTGCGTTTATGAACTTTGAATTTGGTGCCACAACACGAGCGAAAGCCCGTGGCAGGAGCTTCGCAGATGCTTCCAAAACCCCCGCCTCGCGACCCTTCGCTTGGGTTTCTGTATTTGCCGCCGTATCGGTTGTTTGGTGAATCAATCGCGGGCGAGAGCACATGCCTGCAGATTCCTGAGCTTGATCTTGGGTTTGACATCGGCGCGTGTCCGCGGGCGATGCTGTCGAGCAAATACCTGGCAATCACCCATGGCCACATGGACCACATCGGCGCGCTGGCCTACTTCTGTTCGCAGCGCCGCTTCCAAGGCATGGGCACGGCGAAAGTGGTATGCGATTCGCGTATCGCCAACTCGATCCACAAGATGATGGGCGGATTCTCCGACCTTGAAGGCCAGCGGACGCAATACGACCTGATCTCTATTGAGCCCGACCAGCCCATCGAGATCAAGAACAATATCTTTCTTCGCGGGTTTGAGGTTGAGCACACCTGTCCGGCCTTTGGGTATGTGGTCTTTGAGAAGAGGACCAAGCTCAAGCAAGACTTCATCGATATGCCACAAGATAAGCTCAAAGAGCTCAAGGACCGTGGCATCGAGATCACGCGAACGCTCGAAATTCCACTGGTTGCGTACACGGGCGACACGGCTCCTGGGCCACATCTGATCCGTGAGGACGTGCGTAAGGCGCAGATGGTGATCACTGAGTGCACGTTCTTCGAGCCTGACCACAAAGAGCGAGCGCGCGTCGGGATGCACATGCATTTGGACGATGTGGCGGAGTGGATGCGTGTTCTTGAGTGCCAGAATGTGGTGCTGGTGCATGTATCGAGGCGGACTGAGCTTGAATATGCCAAGCGGCGGGTGGCGCAGTTGGCGGGGCACAAGAACGCTGACAAGATCTTGCTGTTGATGGACAACAAGTTCAACAAGCTTCGCTACGAGCAGCAATTGGTGGACGCGGGCGTGACAGATCCGAAGTTGTTTGGGAAGAATGGCCCGCCACCACGAAGTCGGCCCAAGCCGGTATTCACGCCACCGATGGCTCCAAAGGTTGGCACCGAACCCAAGGTTGTATCTGGCGCGCCTGGCGTCGTTTCGCATGCGGCGGGCACTACGCCTGTGAAGACTGAGGCGAAGCCTGTTGGGTCTCTACCAACCGGGTCTGTTCCAGCCGGTTCTGTTCAAGTTGGTTCTGTTCAAGTAAGTTCTGTTCAAGTTGGTTCTGTTCAAGTTGGTTCTCCAGTAACATCAGGACCCGATACAACTCGTGAGGCTACAAAGCCTAGTGCTTAATGGCATTTGGATTAAAGGTATTTGGAATCACAACCGGGAAGGATTGTTCTACCTGGCCTGTATCGGCAGGGTTTATGTGTGCCTTGGAAGCTGTGCGCGTAAGCCATGCGAGAAGCTAGCCTTGTGTAATGTAAGGCGAGGTAGCCACGATGGTTTATGCAGTGCGACTACAAAATTCCTATCGGTGAAGGATTGACGCGTATCGAAAGTGAAAGTACCTTCGTAAGTTCTAGCGGGGGCGCAGATTGTCGCCATGGAATCAACTGATCACGAGTAACTTGAAGCTGGCGTCTTGGGAATTTGAGGGTATTGAGCGTGCTCAACGTACTTCTATTTGGTACCGCCGCGGCAGATGCTTCTTATCGAGCCAAGTTGGGCTTGCGGTTGGGTTTGCGGTTGGGCTTGCAGTTGGGCTTGCGGTTGGGTTTGCGGTTGGGCTTGCGGTTGGGCTTGCGGTTGGGCTTGCGGTTGGGTTTGCGGTTGGGGCCAGCGACGGAAAGCGTGATTAAACAGATGACGCGAATGGCGAACAAGCCGCTTAAGTCGATAGTGCGATTTGTGTGGTTAGTGGGCAAGATTGCTGGTTTGGACAGCGAGCAAGTACGGGCGGTCAAGGCGTAATTATGGACGAAGTAGATGCCATCCTGATGAAGGGGATGCTCGCGCACCTTCGCGCGAATCACTCGCTGATTTGTCGGCAGTGGTTTGAGGAGCTTGCGCCACTCGGCGTGGGCGGTGGTGCGCTCGAGCTTCGAGCCGCGTCGCCCATCCACCGTGATTATCTCAAGAGGCAGTGTGCCGACGCCTTTAATGATGCGGTTCGCACGGTTTCGGGGCGGCTACTTTCGGTGCGGTTCCTTGGGCCTGATGATGCGGCGACCGCGCCGCCACCTACGCCTGCTAAGCGTGCGAGCAAGGACATGTCGGCACGCGATGCCGCGTTTCGCGAAGCGGTCGAGCGCGAAGTCGCTCGCGAGAACGGCCTCAATGAACAAGTTGGGCCCGATGAACGAGCCAGGCAAGTGCAAAAGCTCGGCACTCCAACATCTCACGATGCACATGCGGTGGTGCATGCCGATGGCGTGAACGTGATTTCATCGGCACATAGTGAGGCATATGCGCCAGCGCGCGAGCCCGAGACCGATCTTGGAACAGAATCGGCATTGCTTCGTGGCGTGAACCTGCCCACGTTTGGCGAAGAGACGGGCTCGGCAAATGGCTCGGCAAATAACACAACAAGCGCCGAATCCTTGCACGATTCGAGTGAGGTCCAAGATGGCGCGCAATGCGGCAGCGTCAATCAAGGCCACACCATTCACGATGATTCGGCTGTAAGCAAAGCAAATGGCGCAAGTGGTGCGACCGGCACGCAAGGGCCAACCCATGCCAATGGCCAAGTTTCTCAGCGGCTAGTACGCGCGACAACGATGCCTGAAGTAGTCATAACTCAAGCAGCACGGCATGGGCCGATCACGCCTCGCAAGCCTTCGTTGGTACAAATTGGTGATCCATCGCGTGGCGGGTACGAATCGCTCACGATCAATCCCGACAATTCCTTCGAGCACTTCGTGCCCGGACCCGCCAATCGATTGGCGCACGCCGCTGCGCAAGCTGTCGCGGTGAACCCGGGGCACGCGTACAACCCTTTCTTTGTTCATGGCGGGATCGGGCTGGGCAAGTCGCACTTGTTGCAGGCAACGTGCCTGCGGATCGCTGAGAAACATCCGCACTTGAAGATGTACTACATCTCGTGCGAAGGCTTTTTCACACAGTTTATTGAGAGCGTGCAGAATGGGCAGATGTCCGAGTTTCGGCATCGGTACCGCGATGTTGACCTGCTCGTGATCGACGATATCCATTATTTGTCGAGCCGCGATCGCACGCAGGACGAATTTTTCAACACCTTTAACTGCCTCTACCAAGACAAACGACAGATCATCCTTAGCAGCGACGCGCCCCCGGAAGAAATTCCCAGTCTGCATGAGCGATTGGTGAGCCGATTCAAGTGGGGCCTGGTCGCGAGCATGGAGCCGCCTTGTTTCGAGACTCGGTTAGCGATCTTGCAAGCAAAGGCCAAGCTGCGCGGGCTGGTGTTGCCTGATGATGCGGCGGCATATCTCGCGCACCGGATCGACCGCAACGTGCGCGAGCTTGAAGGAGCCGTGATCCAGTTGCAGATCCGCACCGAGGTTGAACGCCGGCCGATCTCGCTAGAGATGGCCAAGGAATCGATGGGCGAACCAGCTCGGACGAAGCCTTTGGAACCCTCGATCGACGCGATCATCGCGGTCGTAACTGATTTTTATCGCATTCGTTTGAGCGACCTCAAGAGCAAGCAAAGGCAACGGTCTATCACGCTGCCCAGGCAGGTGTGCATGTTTCTCGCGCGAAAATTGACTCGGCATTCGCTTGAAGAAATCGGCGGCCATTTTGGCGGGCGCGATCACACCACGGTGTTGCACGCGGTTCGGCTTATTCAAGCCAGGCAGTCAACCGATTCAGACTTTGGTGCGGTGGTACGCTCCCTTGAAGAACGCTCGCGAGGTATGCCGGCGTGAGCACGGTCGTATGTCTAATCCTGTGCCTATTCGGGTATCGGTAACGATGTGCACAGTGTGTTGAAATCATGCTGTTGGCTGACGGTAGCGCGCGGCAAGTAGCGCGGTAATTTCGGGTTCTGATACGCGTGTACTTTCCAGCCGTGCGTTATGGCGCGCCAGCGACAGGCAGGCGACAAGTTGTTAGACTGGAGCGTGTGTTCTATCGGCTTACGCTGTATAGACTTAGGGCTCTTTCAACGAAGTTACCCCCAAGCGCCAGAGCCTTTATCTACCACTACTGTATATCTATCTAATCATACTGATAGAGGCATACAGAAAGACAGCTGTGCACACATGTAGGTTGGCCTTGAAATGGGTGCACTCGGGTCGCCTTCAACTGGTGTGGACAGCTTGTGCAAAGTGTTGGAACAGATACTGGAGTTTGAAGCCTGTATAAGCGATCAAGTCACGCCAATAGATCAGCGTTGGCAGGCTGGGCACCAGACCGTCGCCCGCTGAGCTAGCTTGCCCCCTGCAAGCGTGCTGGAGCAGGCGACGCAGGTAAGCCCTGCTCGGCCATAGACCGCGTGGAGAGCCTGTGCCTGGCCTTTGGAGCCGGTAGCATTGACGTAGTCCCTTATCGTGCTACCACCCAAAGATATGGCGGCAATAAGTGTTGTGGGAATAGCGTCGAGAAGTCGGTAGGCCTCTGTATCGGTGAGCGAGCATGCTTTGCGCGATGGGTTAATGCGAGCTGCAAAGAGCGCTTCGTCGGCGTAGATATTGCCGACGCCTGCGACGACGTGTTGGTCGAGAAGGACCGACTTTACATCGCGCTTGGATTGAGCCAAGCTGGCGCGAACACGCGTTCTATTTTCATGCGTAGTTGGACTCGTAGTTGGACTGGTTGAAGTAGTAGTTGGAGTTACGAGAGATTGTGGCAGGTCGAGATTGAAATTGAGATTGAGTTGAAGATCAAGAGCATCAGGGCCAAGCTTTGACCAGTGAGTGTCGAGCTGGCCTTGATTAGCGCAGCAGTGAAGTGAGCCAAAGCGGCGCGGGTCGATGAAGCGAAGTTCGATCGACGTGTTGAGCGAGGTTGTAAGCCACCAGCGGACGTGGGTATGCAGGGCAAGAGGTTCGGGGTGCAGCGCGTGTTGAGCGTGCAGCGCGTGTTGAGTTAGTTGAGTTGGTTGAGTTGGTTGAGAAGGTTGAGAAGGTTGGACTAGTTCGCCCAATTGCGTGCGATGATGCACGATGGCAAGGCTGCCCGTCATGCCAAGTTGGACAACGAGGAAGCGATCAGAATTGAGATCGTCGGGGTGTGAAAGCACACCATCGTGGTTCGCACGAATAGCGATGTGCTTGC
>JBBRGG010000076.1:0-14281 GCA_038240875.1 Phycisphaerales bacterium
TTCCAGCAGTCGATTGTTACGCCATCGAGTTCATCAACCTCGCCGTTGGTCGGCGTTCCCGGCCCGTACTTAGCGACAAGATCGGTAAGCGCGCCGTCTTTGTCTTCGATCTGGAAGTTAACCTCGCCGCTTTGTGCGTAGCGAGCAACAGGCGCGACCAGTTCGCTCATCTTGGCCTTGCCATGGGAGAGCAGGCTGAGCACGCAACACATCGCAATTGCGCCGCTGTCGGCGTTGAAGTTATCGCGGAAGTAGAAGTGGCCTGAGAGTTCGCCACCAAAGACCGCGCCCGTGTCGGCGAGTGCGCCCTTCATGAACACGTGCCCGACGCGGCTGCGAATCGCTACGCCGCCCGCCTTGGTCACGTCTTCTGCGACCGCGCGCGTCGAGCGTAAGTCATAAACAACCGAAGTCCCGGGGTTCTTCGCGAGAAATTGCTTGGCAAGAAGCGCGGTCAAAATGTCGCAGCCCACGGCTTTACCCATCTCATCAATCACCATGCACCGATCGGCGTCGCCGTCGTAGCAGAAACCAACGTCAGCCTTCTCACGCACGACCGCTTCGGAAATCTGTACAAGGTTCGCCGCGACCAGCGGGTTTGGTTCGTGGGCGAAGATGCCCTTGCTATTCTCAAAGTTCAGCTCGACGATTGTCAGCCCGGGCACCGCGCCCATCGAAGAGCCCTTCATGAAGATCTTGGGGATCATCGTCCCTGCCATCGCGTTGCTGGCGTCGATAACGATCTTGAGTGGGCGATTGCCCATTTCGAGAAAGCTACGAACGTGTTTGGTGTACGCAGGCCAAAGGTCGCGCACTTCGAGCTTGCCCGTTTGCTTGGCGACAGTGGTCCGATCAACCGTCGCGGCGTACTTGCGCACTTCTGCAAGGCCCGTGGTTTCGCCGACGGGTTTGGCCTTGCGACGCGAGAACTTGAAACCGTTGTACTGAGGCGGGTTATGGCTCGCCGTCACCATGATGCCGCCAGCGCAATCAAGATGATTCACGGCGAAGTAAATGAACGACGTATCAACCAAGCCCACGTCAATCACGTTGCCGCCATGGTCGTTGATGCCTTGGATCAAGTTCTTGCTAAGCGAGGGGCTGCTGGCGCGCATGTCTCTACCAACCACAACGTTGCGCATCATGGGCGTGGTTTCGCCAGCGGCCGCAGCCTCACCAAGAAGGTATTTGCTTGCGCCGAAACCGATCTGCCACGCCATTGTGTCGTTGAGCAAATCAGGATAAATACCACGTACGTCATACGCCTTGAACACGCGTCCGAGCATGCATCGCTCCGGTTAAAAATCTGGTGAAAGGCACGAAATCGGTGTATCCGATTCGCAATCGATTAAGCTATAGCGTAGGAGATCAGGTATACCAAACACAAACCAAATAAGTTGAATCGCGTTACTATCTAAACATTGAGAATAAAGTAATTGATGATAGTGTTGCGAAAGGACCAACCAAATCGCAGCGTACGTACGTTTGCTATTGACTGTGCAGCTCAAGGCTAGTTGCGCTGGCTTACCCAATACGTGTCAAACGGGCGTAATCGACTACAAGCGTTTTAACGCCAATACCTTGGAAGTTAACCGTGACCCTTGCGTTAGCGCCGGGAACACTCGTCTTCACTTCGCCGACACCGAACTGAGGATGACGAACGCGAGCGCCAACCGGGTATGGATTTTCACCTGAGTTGGTTATTTTGCCTGTCACCGATCCTCGAGCAGTGACACCAAGTCGCTTGGCAAGTTCTTGAAGCCCCCCGTCGCCTTTCGCCCAAACTGGCGGTGCCGAGGCCTTGGCCGGGTTACTTTGGGTTATACGACCAGGTAGCGCGCGAGGAGCAACTTGCGCGATGTCATCATCGGACGAACGCTGAGGCTCGTCCCAGTCGGTGCCTTCAAGATCCTTAAACTGGTCCGACTGATCACTAATAACCATGTGCTCTTTTGGAAGCTCGGCGAGAAACCGGCTCGGGATCGTGCGCTCCGACATCCCACGCTGCGTGCGGTAGCGCGACGCGGTGAGAATCAAGTGCCGCATCGCGCGAGTAATGCCGACGAACGCAAGGCGGCGTTCTTCTTCAAGGGCATCATCGTTCTGCGTTGCGCGCGAATGTGGCAGCAGATTTTCTTCCATGCCCACGACCGCGACGGCTTTAAACTCCAGCCCCTTGGCCGCGTGAAGCGTCATCAACGTGACACTACCTTGCGATGGATCAACAGTGTCAGCATCGGCGACCAGCGTGACGCTTTCCAAAAACGCGCGAAGCATTGCGAGCAGTGGGGGAGTTTGCGCGAGTTCGCCTCGGTTCGCCGCATCCACGCCCGGGAACGCCGCAGGATCATTGTCAGGGTCGTATTCAAGCTCGAATTGACGTGCGGAGCTTACGAGTTCATCAAGATTGTCCAAACGTTCTGAGTCGGTGTCGCTCTTGCTTGAATTCGCCTGAGCCTTGTACATGGTTTCCAGTCCGGATTCGCGGAGCACACGCGCGACCAGGTCCGCAAGGCTGCCTGTGATCGCAGAGCCCATGAACGTACCTTTGCCGGTGAAGACGTCGATCATCTCGACGAAGCGTGTGATGGAGTTGATCGCGCGAGAGGACAAATCCGCCACTTCATCCGCTCGGCGAAGCCCTTCCATCAGCGTGCAATTTACACGCATCGCAAAGTCTTCGACCTTGCTCAGGCTTGTGTCGCCGATACCGCGGGTGGGCGTATTGAGCACACGGCTGAGCGAAACGTCGTCGGATAGATTCGCGACCAGTCGCAAGTACGCGAGCGCGGTCTTGACTTCTTCGCGGTCGTAGAACGCCGTGCCTCGTGCGATGGTGTAAGGAATGCCCGCTTGACGAAACGATTCTTCGAGGACGCGCGACAAGGCGTTGGTGCGATAGAAGACGGCCATATCGCGCCAGCTAGGAGTATCAGTCCCAGTGTGTGAAGGGTGCGCGCCATCGTGCAGCGCTCGGAACCAATCGGCGACGAGCATCCCTTCGTGCCTTTCATCGCGGCACAACACCGTCTCGATCTTTGCTCCGCCTTCTTTACGCGTGAACAGCGGCTTGTGCCGACGGCGTTTGTTGTGCTGGATCAACGTGTCGGCAGCAGCAAGGATCGGCGCTGTCGAACGGAAATTCTCACCCAGTGTGACGACCTTGGCTCCGGGATAGTGCGACTCAAACTCCAAAATGTTGGAAATATCGGCTCCACGCCACGCATAAATCGATTGGTCGGGGTCACCGACCACGCACATGTTGGGAAGCCGCTTTGTGCCATCGGGGAGCACGCGAGTTTCGCCAGCGATCTGTGAAGCGATCACGAACTGGGCCATGTTTGTGTCTTGATACTCGTCGATCATGACGTGCTGCCAACGTTGTTGGCACTCTGCACGCGCGAGCGCGTCACGCCGCAGGAGGTTTGCGGTCAACAAAAGCAGGTCGTCAAAGTCAACCGTGTTGGACGCGCGAAGAGCCCTTTCATAACCCTTGTATACCTGCGAGATAGTCTTGCTCGTCCAGTCTTGAGCGCGAGCGGCGAATTGCTCGGGGTCAAGAAGCTGGTTCTTCGCCGTGCTGATGGCGCTGAGCACGCTGCGGGGCGCGAAATTACTCGTAGAGAGTTGTAATCCTTCGATTACTTTTTTGCACATCGTCGCCTGCGCTGAAGAGTCCGCGATAGCAAAGTCGGGCTTGAGGCCCGCTGCCTCGGCGTACCTGCGTAAAAGCCTCGCGCACAGCGAGTGGAACGTGGCGACGGTCAAGCCCCGCGCGTGCCTTGCATCAGCACCGCCTAGTAGCGCGTGCACACGCTCACGCATCTCACCGGCCGCCTTGTTTGTAAACGTCACCGCGAGGATCGACCACGCAGGTACACCGCGCGCAATCAAGTACGCGATTCGCCGCGTGATCACGCGCGTCTTGCCCGAGCCAGCGGCGGCCACGATCAACAACGGCCCTCGCTCGTGCATCATTGCTTCACGCTGCGGCGGCGTCAAACCCTTTACTAATTCCGCGATCGCCGCTTCTGTGTCGTTCGCGCTCTGGTCAATCCATGAACGCTGTGACGAACCGCCTCTCGACGAAGCCCGCGACACATTCGATGGCGGAATCGCGCCAGAACTCCCAAACACATCCAGCCCCTCGATGGTCGAGTGAGGGTTGTGTGGCGTACTGCTCGCCTTTTTATCGAGATTGTCTGGATCGTCGTGGTTGTTGGAGTGGGTTGAAAGAACGTCCAAGCGATGGCCTCCGTGCCCACGGCAAGATTCGCCGCTGCAACCAGAGTACGCCGAGCAGCAACGAGGCGATCCAAGTCTTTCAAAGCATGGCGAGCACGAGCTGTTGAGGTCATTACTTGAGCATTTGCTGACGATTCTGCCGCATACGGACAAGCTGGACCTTGAGGTCGCTAACCCGGCGATTGAGCGCGATGCGTTCATTCACACCGATGTTCATATTTTGCAATCGTTGCTCGGTATCGGCAAGCTCGCGTCGGATGCGAAGCATCGCACCATCGATCAGCTTGAGCTGTGCTGCAATATCGGGCGTGAGCGGTCGATTCGAGAATGGCTCGGTCGCAAAGCCGTCGATTATGCGATCGCCCCCTGTCGCGGCCACGTTCGCTGCCGCGTTCGACGATTCGGTCTGCGCCCACTTTCGCGTGTTCGCATTCATGTCGCGCTGGTATCGCGAACCATCAGGGTCAAGCTCGTCAAGGTGGCGTGTCAGCCATTGATTGACCGAGTACCACGCGCTCTGCGCGAGCTGCAGATTCTGTTCTGCGGCTAGTGCGACTGCCTGCGCTTGAGCCAGAGCTTGTGCTTCTGCCTGGGTTTCTGGATTGGCCGGGTCCGCGCCGTTCGCGTTCGTGGCGGCGTCATCTTCGCGCCAGTTGAGTAGCCCGGCATTTGGTCGAATCGAAGGATCGAGCGCGACGATCGGTATTTCTATTACCGTACTCGAACGCCTTTCACGCCGAATGCCCCACGATGTGCCCAGCATTTCATTAGCAGGTGTCGAAGGGCTCGGCAAATCTTTGAATGAACCAAAGTGCAGCGAGACCTCTGTCGGCTCACCTCGGCGAATGATCGACAGCGTGACTAGTTCGCCCGGATCAAATGAGAGGATGATCTGGCGTGCATGGATAAAGTCGTTGATGGTAAATCCATCCATCGATAGGATGACATCGCCACTCTCGAGAACTTTGGTTGATTCAAAGCCTTGAACAGTTCGAGTGACGGTGACGCCTGTAGCACCGAGGAATCGACCGCCAAATTCAACGCCCATCGCGGGCCGGGGCGAGTTTACAAAGAGTGAAAGTCCAACGCTGCTCAGGCGAACGAATTGCTCGGGAGAAAGTGCACCCGAATCAAGCGACACTTCGACGCGAGCAAGATCAACGCCCACGGTCGTTCTTAGCGCGAGCTGTGCGTTGTCACGGGTTGCAAGATCAGCTGCACCAAGGTCCGCGATGCGATCTGCAAGCCATGCGCCATCAACAATACGTGGGCGGATCGGGCCGATGTTCTGTTGCCCATCTTGAACTGGTTGATCTAGTTGATTAGCTTGAACTTGCAATTTTGGTTGATGGGCAAGATCCTGTGCCTGTGCAATGCGAACCAAGGCAATTGGCTGCAACATCACGAGCACGCACAAAATCCTGGGAACTAGACGCCGAGCAGATAGTCGCCCAGCAGATAGCAGCAGGTGTGCCCCGGTGATTGGTGCGGCGTGGTGCATTCCTGAATAATACCAAGCTGACGGGATGATGAATCAGCGAATCGTGCAACCGAGAAAGTAAGGGTTACGATCTCACTTTCTCATTCTACGTTCGCGGCTTGTTCCTTGATCCGGTCGATTGCACCCTTGATATCAACCGTTGCCCGGCTAATTTCGGCGTCCGGGCTCTTGCTCGCGATGGTGTTGGCCTCGCGTAGCATTTCCTGCGTCAAGAAGTCAAGCGTACGCCCAATTGGCTTGGCGTCCGAAGACGTCAACAATTCGTTGAACTGGTCTAGATGCGCGGTGAGCCGTTTGGTTTCCTCAGCAATGTCCGTCCGCTCTGCGTACACCGCAATCTCACGGATCAAATCTGATTCTTGCACTCGTGCCTCGGCACCTGCAAGTAAGGCCTCGATCCTCGCCTTTAATCGAATTTCATAGTCCGCGATCACGCCGGGCGCGCGCTGCTTGACCTTATCCAGCCGCAGCGCAATGAAGAGACGATTCTCATGAAGATCCGCGATCAGGTCGCGCCCTTCGCGTTCACGCATGGCAATTAAACCCGCGCACGCCTTATCAAGCAGCGGGACGAATGCGGCCCGGGCCCGATCGATGCGGTCTTCGCCATCCACCGGCGGCTGGAGCACGCCTGGAAGCGAGAGAAGTTGCGAAATATTGGTGTCGAGTGTCACACTCGCCGAGCCAGGCGTAAGCAGCGAAGGCAACGTGCGTAGCTGCTCAATGTAGCGTGCTAGCGCAGCCGTGTTGATCGTGTACGCGGCGGACTGCGACGAATCTGTCGCGCGAGCCGTCACGACCACGGTTCCGCGGCTGATCTTGCTGCGTAGTCGCGACTCAAACTCTGGCTCTAAGCCTTGGTATTCTTCGGCGAGCCGAATCGTTGACTTAAAGTACTTGTTGTTGAGCGAGCGAACCTCGACCAGGTAATGCACGCCATCGATAAGGGCGGACGCCTCGCCGAAGCCGGTCATGCTGCGGATCACGCGGTGGAACTCCTGAATCGAAGAAGTGGTGTTAGCTTGTGTGTGGAAGCCCGATCAGAAAGGCCAAATCAGAAAGCCCGATCAGATAGGCCAAATCAGAAAGGCCGAATCAGAAAGGCCGAATCAGAAAGGCCGGTAAAATATGGTTGGCTGACCCGCGCGGCGTTTCAGGGAGTGGGAACAGGAGCTTCCGCTGCCGGAACATCTGGTGCAGTGGAAGGCGAAATCACTGGTGGATTTACTGGTGTAGTTGCGTCAGGAGTGGCAGCGGGGTCGATAGGAGGCTGGGTCGGTGGCGCATCGGTGTCTACAGGAACCGCACCATCCGCCGGAACCGCGCCATCCGCTGGCGTGGCACTGCTCGCGGTGTCATTTCCAGCAGCCGCAGTAATCGGGCGAATGCCGATGTTCAGCGCCATCGCGATCACCAGGTACAACACGAAGACGCCGATGGTAATTAGCGTCAGCGCGTCGCCGGTCTTCGCGCCGAAGGCGGTCTGACCTGAAGACGCAGCCGACCCGCCAAAGGCAGACGCAAGCCCGCCACCTTGAGGCTTCTGAATCAGAACCATCAAAACCATCAGCACACAAATGAGCAGGAAGACGACCGTGAGCACGCCAATAACATACTGATTCCACCCAGCGGCGAGTAGAACCATGGGAAAGTTTGCCAGAGTGGACATAGACGCAATCATCGAAACCCTTTCACAGGAGCTCCATTATTTGGAGCGGGAAACTGTCAACGGAAATCGTGGTGCACGAATTCGCGGTTGTCGATCACCAGCACAGACGGCACACGAATTCGCATACACTAAATTCGGCGATTATTGTAGGTGCGAAATTTGTTCGGGGAAAATCCACTGATTGGCATGTGTGCGGTGCCGTCAATCCAAAGCGGCAATACCTGGCAATATCTATCACTCGGAAACAAGGTCACATCAAGGTTTGTTTTTGCCCGTCGCCGACGCCGACTTACAGATCGACACAAAGTCAGTCACCGACAACGCCGCCCCGCCGATTAGTCCGCCATCGACTTCAGATTGAGCAAAGATCTCCGAAGCGTTGGCGGGCTTGAGGGAGCCGCCATATTGAATGCGAAGCCGAGCGGCGCGTTCCGGGCCGTAGAGATGCTGCACGACGTTGCGAATCTGGGTATGAGCGGCTTGGGCGTCTTGCGGAGTCGCCGTCTTGCCTGTGCCGATCGCCCACACCGGTTCATACGCGATTGTCAAGCGATCGGTGAACTCGCCCGAAACGTCAGCGAGAGCCGTGCGAACTTGGCGACTGGTAATGATGTCCTGGTGCCCGGCAAGCCGCTCATCAAGAGTTTCGCCCACACACAAAATGCACTCGAGTCCTGACTCAAGTACCGCCCGGACCTTTTTATTGATCAGTTCGTCCTTCTCGCCCAAGACATGTCTGCGTTCGGAATGGCCACAGAGCACGACCTGCACGCCGCAGTCTTTGAGCATCGCAATCGAGACTTCGCCTGTGAACGCGCCGTCGCCTTGGAAGTACACGTCTTGTGCGCCAAGTTTGACCGACGATGCGCGGTCGCGGAGAATCGCGCGGACCAAGAGCAGGAACGTAAAGGGTGGGAAGACGGCGACATCAACGCCATCGACCTGAAGCAACGCATCGCACACGCCGCGCGAAAGGTCGCTCGCGGAGGTGCGATTAGTGTTCATCTTCCAGTTTCCGCCGACGAAGGGCTTGCGATCTGCCATGCGCGGAATATAGCGCGGCAGAGCGACGTTGTGTGGACCAACATTCCAACTCGATCAAGACCGGCCCGTTTGTGCGCACAAAACGAGTAAGCAAACCAGGCGCACAATGTGAGCACGTCATTGCCATGAAAATAATCCGAAAGAAAAAACCCGGCACGAGGCTAGGCTTTACAGAAGCACTTGTATTTCTACTCGTTCGCGCAGCCGAAATTACTCAGGCTTGCCACCAGCCATGTCATAGATCCAGGCGTCGGCATTTCGCGACCATGCAAGCACTTCGCCCGCAGCAAAGAAGAGCCCGAGTTCGCGCTCGGCGGCTTCGGGGCTGTCCGAGCCGTGGATAAGGTTGAAGGAGTTGGAAACGCCAAAGTCGCCACGGATAGTCCCGGGATTGGCCTTGCTGCCGAAGGTCGCGCCCATGAGGTTACGGGCGATGGTGATGGCGCCGTTGCCACGCAAAGCCATCACGATAACCGGGGAGCTAGTCATGAACTTCACCAAACCGGGATAGAAAGGACGCTCTTTGTGCGCCTCGTAATGAGTCTGCGCCAATGAGAGAGGAATCTGCATGAGCTTCATCCCGACAACTTGAAGGCCCTTGTCCTCAAAGCGAGAAATTATCTTGCCTGAAAGGCCGCGTTGAACCGCGTCTGGCTTGAGAATGATGAGGGTGGTTTCCATTGATGATCCTTGTGTGTGTCTAAGTGCTGGATGTAAAGGTTTACAGCAAAAGCAGGTCATTCTACCGGTTTGCGACGACGTTGAAAACATTTACAGACGTATCAACGGCTGAGATACAGCACGCCGATGCGTTGCTCTGGCAAACGGGCACAAGTATAGACACCTGTCGAGATTTTGGCGAGCTTTGATCAAAACTGGAAGGCGATCTGGGCACCAATAAAAGGGGCAACTTCGCCATCTTGCTCGCTGATCTCATCGCCATCGGAGTCGTCGAGGGTGTACTGCGACCAAGCGTCAACGCCAGCGATCACATCGACTGAAATCTGCGGATTGGGCGACCAGTCAACGCCCAGGCCAACAGGAATTCGGCGATCCCGGCCGATGCCATCGGCATTGGCACCTTCGTCATCCAAGCGAAAGTCACGCGATTCAAAGCCTGCAAATGCAAACACTGCAACGGTTTCGGTAGCTTGATACGAGAGCGCAAAGCGGCCGCCACGCGTGCTGGGGCGCGAGCCAAGCCGCCATTTTTCGTCGATCTGCCACTGTATGAATGGGATTGGAAAGATATAGGCGTCGTCTTCAAGGCGGGTACCAAAATATGCGCCAAGGCCGAGTGAAAGTGACTTGGAGACTGAATAGGTAGCGCCGAGTATACCGGTGTATGTCAGCGAGTCGTTGAAATCGGCCCCTTCTTCCATGCCAGATTCGATGCTCGCGCCCAAGATCAGCGACCAGCGATCATTCAGGCTTGCAAAGTACGATGCTTCCAAGCTGTAGATTTGGATGTCTTCCCAAGGTTCGGCATTACCTGCGCCAAAGCCTGTGGTGTTGCTGAAGTCATACCACGACCCTTCGGCTCCGAGCGAGACGGTGAATGCATTGCGCGTGGCGATCGGGAAGGTGATAGAGGCCTTTGCGCCGGCGCGGGTGATGGCGACGTCGCCTCCATCATCGAGATCGTGCGAGAAAATATGGCCGCCATACAAGGACAAAGAGCCACCGATGGAGCGTTCTTGCGAATCGGTGGGGATCGCTACGCCTTCATTGTCAGTTGCTGGAGAGGGCGTGCTTTGTACATCGAGGCTTTGAGTGGCTTGGCTTGCCTGCCCCTCTTGTATGGCGAAGCGAGCAGAGGCGGTGCTCGAAGCAGCAGCGATGGCAAGCCCGGCAGCGATCACGAGCATCGCGTTTGAACGCTTGTTTGTGAAGTTGGCAGAACGAAAAAGGCTGGAGCGAGAAAGGCCAGAGAGTGAGTAGAGCATTGAAATCTCCGAATAGATGGAACGCTTTGGTTATCGTTTCGAGCTTGGAAGGCACGTAAACGCCGATGTTTTTGAGTGAAAGCCAGGATTGGCCTTGTTGACCAATTGGATCGAGTGGCTAAACGTGGAACAATAAATAAAAGTGTCGGCCTTCGAGCGAAAGCAACCGCACAAAATCAGATTCGCCAGATGGTTTGTGAAGTGAGTGTACAAAGGTATAGGTCCGCGCATATTGTTGAGGCCTGAATTCGGCGAAGAATGCAGATCAGATTCGGGGCGATAGCTCAATTGGTAGAGCACTAGCTTTGCAAGCTAGGGGTTGAGGGTTCGAGTCCCTTTCGCTCCACTTTAGGATTGTGATTAGACGTTACTGTCTTGAGGTATATGAGTTAAGGTTTATGAGTTGAGGATTGTAAGTAAAGGATTTCGAAGCCCAAAGGCTGCTAGCAATAAATTGTTGGAGCCATCGGCTTCTGGCTTTGAAGGCTGCTGGTTGCAATTGCGAGTAGCTTTCAAGACCAATGGCTATAGTGGTTAGTTCGCGGGCGTAGTTCAGCGGTAGAACGTCAGCTTCCCAAGCTGAATGTCGGGAGTTCGATCCTCCTCGCCCGCTTTGTCAAAATACTGGCTAAATCACGCAAAAACCTGGCAAATGCCAGGTTTTTTAGTTGGCGAGTTGAGCGTGTCCGATCATCGGTTCACCTCGCGATGCCGCACGATTTTGCGCCGTTTCGCGCCCCAATAGCTGGCAGAATGGCTGGGTTCGGATAGTGCAAGTATCCGGGGCTGTGCCCATTGTTCCAGTCGCCGCGTTAGTTTGCTTCTCGGGGGGCGATTCCAAGTAGCCTATCCATCGCCGCAGCCGTGTCGGTCTGCCCAGCACCGCCGTCTAGGCACCCTCCAACCAATTTTCCGCATACCTCCGTTCCGCCATATAAACCTCGGATAGACGAGCATCTACGCCCGGTACACCTCGTTACGCATGTCCCGGCGAACAGTTTTTTTCTTGGGGAAAGATCTACGGGTTTGTTCAATGGTCCTACACTCGGCCCTCGATGCTTATTAACACACTACTGTTCTGTGGCGGCCTGGTTCTTCTCCTTGTCGGCGGGCGATTACTCGTGTCGGCCTCGGTCGATACCGCCAAGCGGCTCAACGTTTCGCCGCTGATTATCGGGCTCACGCTCGTGGCCTGGGGCACGAGCACGCCCGAACTGTCCCTCAACCTCAACTCCGCGTTTAAGGACCGGGGCGACCTGGCCCTAGGCAACGTCGTAGGCGCGAATATCTGCAACATGGCCTTGGTACTGGGCGTGTGCGCGCTTATGAAGCCGCTGGTCGTGCAGGAGCGGCTTATCAAGGTTGAGATCTGGCTCAACGCCGCGATTCTGGGTTTCATCGCTACGCTGGGGCTGGCGTTTGGCTTTGATAGGCTGACCTCGGGCCTGATTCTCGTCGTCTTTTGCGCGTACAGCATATGGACGATCATGTCAGCGCTCCGCCAGGGTAAAACTGCCGCGTCTGCCGCCGCCGCCGACACGCTCGGCGACGACCCGACGCGCGCAAGCGAGAATGGACCGATGGGCTGGCCCATGATCGCCGCCTGCTTTGTCGGCGGGCTGGCCCTTCTGTCGGTCGGAGGGTCTTTGGCTAGCGATGGTGCATCGGGGGTCGCGGTGGCATTGGGAGTGCCCGTCGCGATCGTTGGTGTCACCATCGTCTCGATCGGCACCACGCTCCCCGAGTTGGTCACCAGCGTCATGGCCATTCGCAAGGGACAGACCGACCTGGCGATGGGCAACGTCATCGGCTCGTGCCTCTTCAACTCTGGATTAATCTTCGCCATCGTCGGGCTTATCGCCCCCCCGAACGTGGACGCTTCGCTCACTCTGCCGTTTGTCTACATGGCGATACTTGCCATAGCGCTGGTGCCGATCAGCCGCAGCTTCGGCAAGACGATCTCGCGGCTCGAAGGAGGACTGCTGCTGGCTTCGTATGCCGCGTTCCTCGCCGTGTCGGCGGTTATTGTCAGCCGCAGCTAAGCATTGGCATAAGTCAAGGCCGCCCAATCACTCGTATGCTTGATCCTGCCCATGTCCAAGTACGCACTTCAACCTTCGATGGCCACGCCCATGCCGCCCGCGGCGCCGCCAAATACAGCGATCTTGGCGGTGGGTGTGGCGCTTGCAGGGTGTTAAAATGCCCTTCGCATCATCTTTCCCGTGCCTTTTCATAGGATAAACTGCCCTCAAACCCACTTCAAAGTGCCAGAAGTCAAACGGATCACCGCCGAAACTCGTGTGCGTTCGGCGCCTGACCGGGTTGCACGAGGCTGAAGTTTGTGGCATGGTGTACTCGGCAAGCAGGCCGAGCATGCTCATCCAGAAACGAACCGCAGGAGATCTTCAGCGTCTGCGGTTGCAGCGGCACCACGCTCATCGGCGCGGAGATGACCGCCCCCCCCACGGCGTGCGTTCCTCATGGAGCTCGACACGCTCTACTGCGATGTAATCATGCAGCCCCCACGCTGGGAGAAGTTCACGGGCCGCAAGGCTCGTCCGTCGCCAACGACAACGGCCCCCAGCGTGTGCCGGGGCCGTCGGTGTTTCCTATTCAGTTGTCGCAGCACGAAGACTTACGCCGCGCCGCGCAGCGTTTACGCCGCGCCGCGCAGCGCTTAGGCCGCGATGGTCGCCTGCGCCTGCTCGCTCCACGGCCCGCGTTCGCCAGTCGGCGAGACCCACCGCATCCACACATAGTTGGTCTTGCCGCCATCGGTGGAGTCGAAGTTCATCACGTACGGCGCATTGGTATCCACGGCCACGAAGCGCAGATCGGCCTCGCCAGTCGGCGGCGTGATGCCGACCTTGTTCCAGATTTCGACACCCAGCGCACCGGCGGGCTTGGCCTTGCGGGTGGGCGTGGCCGCGTCCACGAAGCGAAGGAGTTGCTGAAGGCGGTTGCCGCACTCGATCGAGCAGATGGGCGCGCCCCCCACGTCGCCGGCGGGCCGATGGGCGAAGAGGCCTGCGCGACGGTGATGCCCAGCGACGCCTTCTCGGCATCGCTCACAACGGCGGACGCCTGCAAACGGCGCACGAGTGTGTGGGGGGGGCGGGCGGATCGCGGCGACATACGCGGCGCGGTTCTCATCCTTAGTTTATTTTGCGGCCTTGGCGGCGTTGACGGCGGCGACGTGGGCGGGGAACGCCGTGGCCCAGCCGGTCTGCGCGGCGGTGATGAGGGCCATGTCGGGCGCGGTCAGCCCGAGCGCGACCAGATTGGCGTTGGCATAGACCACGAAGTTGGATTGCCACGCCTGAAAGTTGGCATCGGGACCGGGAATGTAATCAGCCAACTTTATCTACTCGCTTTCATGCCCACGCCGCGAAGCGCGGGGGATTCGGCGGCTCGCACAAGTTGCCCCGCACACGCTGCGCTGAGGCATCCAACCGCTACCCGAGCCGTCAATCGGCACGCGGCGGACACTCCTGGTTTTTTCGGCAAGGGAATGGAGCGACTTCACCAGCCCCCGGACTTTTCAGCAGAGCGCCACCGATCGCACCGAGCCGGAACACACCTCTATAAGGATGGCGCACCCTCTTCGCCCCAGCGGGGCGCAGGGCTGCCCCCCCACGCCACGAGTGGATCGGGCCACGCACCCTCTTCGCCCCAGCGAGGCGCAGGGCTGCCCCCCCACGCCACGGGTGGATCGGGCCACGCACCCTCCTCGCCCCAGCGAGGCGACGGGTTGTAGCCACTAGTGGAGCGACGCTGCTCTGAGCGTTGCGCAACTAGTGGAAGGGTGGAGCGAAGCGCAACCCGTGGACAGCGTGAAACAGCCCGACCCGCCCCGGCAGGGGCGGAGGAAGTTCA
>JBBRGG010000077.1:0-14218 GCA_038240875.1 Phycisphaerales bacterium
AACTGGTGAAGGTTCTGGACCGGTTGGCGCACGCGGGTAACACGCTTGTAGTGATCGAGCACAACTTGGATGTGATCAAGTGCGCGGACTGGATTATTGATCTTGGGCCCGAGGGTGGCGCGGGCGGCGGGCGAGTGTTAGCGACGGGTACGCCAGAGACGATCGCGAAGACCAAGGGGAGCTTCACGGGGCACTATTTGAAGAAGGTGCTTGGATGAAGAGGAAAATAAATACAACAAATTAACCACAAGAGGCACCGAGGCACAGAGAAAAAGAGCGAAGAGACAAGAGAAGACTGTAAAGAGACCTTTAAGCAAGCCAGCTACATATCTGAAAGCACGCGGTCATTGGCTTACATATTTGGAATTTGTAATGGGTCTTCGGGTTGTTCAGAGATCTCAGTTGTCGTGGCGAGCTTTGGCTGCTGTGACGGGTTTCATTTTTGTACTGGATCTTATGGGCGAGGGTTTGCATGATTACCAAGCCGGTTTGGTCTCAAGCGAGTTTCTTTAGAATAGAGCTTTCGGATTTCCGTGTAACTCTGTGAGTTTCAAGGCGTAAGCATGAGGTCGGCGATCCGAGTCGAAGGCGATTTAATGCTTAGGCTTTGGATAATGGTGTTTTCTCGAATTCCCTATATTCGTACTTAAAGGCCGTTCCGGTACTGCTTTGAAAGGAACCTCGATGATCTTCTCGTTGTCAGCACGTCGTTCGGATACTGCTCGGTCGCGCTGCTCGTCGCAGAATACGGCACGTTTGCTTGCACGTTCGAGCAATGGTTGGAGCGGCGTGTGGTCGAGTGTTTCTCGTGTCGCAAGAATTTTAGTTGTTGCGGGGAGTGTCGCCGCGTTTTCTGGTGGCGTGCTGGTTCCTGCAAGTTCTGTGAGCGGCCAAGGCATGATGGGAATGCGTGGCGGCGGGATGGGCGGTGGCGTTCAAGGCGTCTCCAAGCAAAGCGTTGATGCGTACGCGCGCATCTTGAAGCTTGATGAGTCGCAGAAAGAAGCTGTGGGCATGCTCGCCGACGGGTTTCGTGGCTCGCTCAAGGCCATCGAAAAAGATATGGAAGGCAAGTTCAACAAGCTTCAGGAAGACGCACAGGAAGAGGGTTGGGGCGTGTATCAGAAGGAAATGCCCAAGATCATCAAGGACATGAACGAACGGCAGGAAGCTTCGCAAAAGCAGTTTATTGACGACATTAAGTCGCTTTTGACTCCTGAGCAGTTGGAAGAATTCCCGAGCATAGAGCGTCACCGTCGTCGCGACACGTTGCTTCGCATGGGCATGGTGAGCGGCGCGGGGGTGGACATCTGGAGCATTCATGATCGCTTGAATGCGCGGGAGTCGGTTGTTCCGGCTGAGAACGCGCAGCAGGTTACCGGGGTCATGGACCGGTACGAAGTTGACATGGACCGCCTGCTTCAGGACATGGAGCGGATGTACAAGGAAGACATCCGCAAGTTTACTGAAGGTGACCAAAGCATGATGGACCCGACCAAGATGCTGGACCGCTTGAAGCCGTATGCCGAGGTTGGCACGCGTATTCGCGATGCCAATCGTGATGCAGCTCGCAAGCTCGAACCTCTTTATACCCAAGAAGCTCAAGCCAAGTTCCGCAATGAGATCAACACGCGAGCGTATCCTCGCATCTATCGCAAGGGTACGACGGCGAAGATATTCGATTCCGCCGTCAAGATCGAAGACCTCGATGTCACGCAAAAAGAACAGGTCACTGCGCTCAAAACTCAGTATGAAAGAGACATCGTTTCTCTCAACGAAGCATGGGCCAAAGCGACCGACGCGGCGGAAGCCGAATCTGGCGGCACGTTCGGCGTGATGATGCAAGGCTTTGGTGGTGGTGGGGGAAACAAGGAGCTGGGCGACGCGCGTAAGGCTCGCCGCGAAGCCGACAAGGCTGCAAAGGAAAAACTTATGGAAGTGCTTTCGCCTGACCAGCAAAAGCAGTTGCCCAGTGACGATTCGCTTCGCGAAAACCCGTGGGAAGCGATGATGCCTGTTGCAGATGAGGAATAAGCGATCGCCGATATTGAACTGTTTCCTTAGGATGCTCAACCTGCTAACGCTCGTGTGTGAGAATGGAAAAAGCATGATTGCTCACGCCAGCGCTGATTCAAGCAAATTGACCGACAAATTCGGCAATGGCAGAGACTGAGTGGCGTTGGGCGTACCGTGGAGGAAGAATCCTGAAGATGGATCTGGAAAGGGCAGTTTCGAATGAACGCGTTTCTTTTATTTGCAGGGTGATTGTTTTCGTTACCTCTGTGAGGACCACTCTTTTATTCGCTTATGAAGTTTCACTATTTCTGTATGTATTCCTGTTTAGGTTCAACCTTATCGCCTGAGCGATCTTTCGCATGACACAAGTAGCAACTGAGGCCAATTCCGCCGGTATAGAGGGCTTCGTGGGCGGTCCGAGTGTTGTTGCGCCAGCGAAGCAAGCGATGTTGATCGAGGCGCCGGTAGCAGTTATCGAGGCTACTGGGCTAATGCCCGCGGAGCGAGCGGTTCGGCTTCGCGCGATTCCGTTTGCATTCGCGGGCAAGCGTCTGCGAGTGGCGATGGCGGACATCGAAGATGATGCAGCCGCCGACGAAGTTTCGTTGCTTTCGCGTCGCCCGATCGAACGCGTGGCGATCTCTCCTGAGGCATATGCGACCCTCGCCCGCGCCGCCTACGGCACAACCGCCGAGCAAATGGCGAGCCGGTTGGCCGACGATGAAGAGCCCGATGCGGGCGCGAGTAATCTCGAAGCGGTCGAAGCCGAAGACCTGCATAGGATGGCCGAGCAACCTTCGCTCATCAACCTTGTCAACCTGATCCTTGTTGAAGCCGTCCGCCTTCGCGCGTCGGACGTTCACGTCGAACCCTTTGAGCGAACCCTTGTCGTTAAGTATCGGGTCGATGGCGTACTGATCGCGCAGCCATCACCCCCCAAGCATTTACAGGCGGCGATAACAAGTCGAATCAAGATTATGTCGGGGATGAACATTGCCGAGCGGTACGCGCCGCAAGATGGGCACATCACGCTGCGGTACGAGGGCCGAAAGATCGATGTTCGCGTCTCGACTGCGCCCACGATTTATGGCGAGAGCGTCGTGATGCGCATCTTGGACAAGGAAGCAGTCAACCTCGATCTTGTCGCGCTTGGGATGCGCGAGCCAGATCGCGCGGCTATCCAGAAGCTCATCGATCTGCCTCATGGCATGGTTCTGGTAACCGGCCCCACCGGCTCGGGCAAAACCACTACTCTTTACGCGGCACTAGCAAAGCTCTACGACCCATCGCTCAAGATCATCACCATCGAAGACCCTGTTGAGTACGAGCTTCATGGCGTAAACCAGATCCCCGTCAACCCCAAGCGCGGCTTGTCGTTCGCTTCGGGTTTGCGTTCGATACTTCGGCAGGATCCCGACGTCATCATGGTCGGCGAGATCCGTGATGCCGAGACTGCGGAAATCTCTGTGCGTGCTGCGCTGACTGGGCACTTGCTCTTCTCAACGTTGCACACCAACAACGCGATCTCATCGATCGGGCGTTTGCTCGACATGGGCATCGAACCTTTCCTGCTTTCGAGCGTCATCGAAGGGATCATGGCTCAGCGACTTGGTCGGCGCATCTGCGCCGAGTGCAAAGTACGTGAGCCCATTGCCGATGCGACTCGTCACCGCCTAAGCCACGCCGAGCAAGCGATGTTTGTAGATGGGCTTGCGTATCGCGGCAAGGGGTGCGACCGATGCGGCAATACCGGTATGCGTGGCCGCGTCGGCTATTACGAAGTCGCGCTGATGAATCATGCGATGCGCGAAGGGATCGCCGCCCGCGCGAGCACCCGCACGCTGATGAAAGCCGCTGGGCCTGACTTTGTGTCGATGCGGCGCGACGGGCTCATCAAAGCCGCGGAAGGCTCAACAACAATCGAACAAGTCTTGGGCGCAACGCAAGACGCCGACGAACCAGTAGGATGAAGACGGCATAGAAGGTGCGAACAACGTACTACGACATACGGAAGAAGCCCACGGAAAAGTCCAACGAAAAAGCAACTCATCATTATGCCGACATTTGCCTACACCACAACTCGAAACGCGCCCCCTGCTGGCACGATCCAAGCCCTTGATCGTCAGGGCGCGTTGCGCACGCTTCTTGATCGTGGCATACGCCCGGTCGAAGTTTCGCCGGTTTCGCGGGCTTCACGCATTGGCGCGAGCAGCGAATCGGGAATCGGTGGCGGTTCGGTCAGTAAGGCCGACGTTGCCATGATGGTGCGCGAGTTATCGACTGCTCTCTCTGCGGGTCTTCCTCTGGTTGTCGCGCTTCGGACCATGGTCGGCCAGGGGCGCAGCAAGGGCCAACGCCGCGCCGTTGAACACATAATCGCCCAAGTTGAAAACGGCAAGAGCCTCGGCGATGCGATGGCTTCATGGGGCAAGCCCTTCAACGACCTCATCATAAGCATGACTCGCGCGGGCGAAGCTGCTGGACGGCTTCCCGAAGTACTCGGCCAAGCCGCAAACCTTCTTGATCGCGACGCCAAGGTTCGCCAATCGATCGCATCTGCGACGCTATATCCCGCGTTTTTGGCCGTGCTGAGCATCGCCGCGATCTTTGTCGTCGTCGTTAAAATCGTCCCCGGTCTCATGAAGCCATTTCAAGGGAGCAACCGCGAGCTTCCCTTCATGACCCAGGCGTTGATGAGCGTTTCGGACGCTTTTGTAGCAAGCTGGTGGATCCTTCTTATTGTCATGCTCGCAGGCGGGTTCATTTTCGCAAATTGGTACAAGAGTGCCGAGGGCCGCCACACCTTCGACCGCACGCTGCTTCGGCTTCCATTGCTGGGCCCATTGCTACGCGATGTCGCTGTTGCAAGATTCACGCGTACGCTCGCAACGCTTGTCGCTGCAGGCTTGCCACTCTTGCAAGCCTTGCGTGTAACCCGGGGCACTCTTGGCAATCGCGCCATGGAACGCGTCATCGACACTGTCAGCGAAAAAGTAACTCAAGGCCGAACTCTCGCCGACCCTCTTGAACGCAGCGGCTACTTCCCACCCATGCTTGTTCAAGTTGTCTCGCTGGGCGAGCGCTCGGGTCGCCTCGAAGAAATGCTACATCAAGCCGCGACAGCGTTCGAGGCTCGTGTTGAAAATAGCATCAAGGTCTTTACCACGGTTTTGCCACTTGCTTTGGTGCTGGTCATGTCGTCGGTCATCATGTTCATCGTCGTAGCCATCTTGATGGCGATGCTCGACTCGCAAGACGCGCTGCTCAAAGGCATGTAAGCGGTATTTCTTATTTGCTCGGATTTACGCTCAGAAGTTCGTTCGTTCGTTCGCACGCACATCACTCACACCAGGCCGACCTCTCGGCACGGAGGTTTGACAATGAAAGTTCAGAATACAACTCACGCAAGCAGCCCGCGTCGCGTACGAGCCGTTGGTCACGCAATGACCATACATTGCGCAAAGCCTATCCGTCGCGCAAAGCCCATTCATTTCGCAAAGCCCATCGGTCGCGCCCTCGCAGGGTTCACCATCATGGAAGTGTTGGTCGCCGTCGTCATCATCGGCATCCTTGCCGCGGTCGTTGCGCCGCGCCTCATCGGTCGCGTCGGTGATGCCAAGACGTCCAGCGCCAAGAGCGCGATCTCGTCCTTGGTCACCGCGATGAACCAGTTTCGCCTTGACTGTGGCGAACCCGAATCTGGCGCCGACCTCACCATCCTTTGGGAACGCCCCGCCAACGTTACCGAAACGGCATGGAAGGGCCCATACGTCGAGAATCAGGACGCATTCACTGATCCCTGGGGCAAGCCTTACGAGCTGGTGATCCCGCCACAACACAACGCCGACTTTGACATTGTTTCGATGGGCAAAGATGGCGTCCCCGGCGGCGAAGGAGAGAACGCCGACATCGTCTCGGGCAAGCGCGATCGATAATCGCTTGTTCCAGTTGAAAAACATCGCAATCAAAGCAACTGCACACCAAGCAAAGCAATCCACAGAAGGTCGCGTGAACGCCCGAGCAACTCTTCATCAAGGCAACACATCGCGGGCACTTAATCGTGCTCGCGTTGGTTTTTCCATGCTCGAAGTGCTCGTTGTAGTCGTGATACTCTCGATCCTTGCAACGGTCGTCGCGCCTCGTTTGTCGGCATTAACGCAACGGCCCGCGCGATCCGCGGCTATTCGCGTTGGCGACTTTCTTACCGCTGCCGCGCAGCGCGACGCGCTCACTAGCCAACCTCTCGCAATTGAATACGACGGCGACGAAGGCTTCATGTACCTGCTTGTGCCTGGCGCCGAGCCGGGCTCGTGGTCGCGCGACAAAGTAATCCAGCCAGCCGACTTTGGTAACGCCAACATCGTCGAAGCAACCGCCGACGGTGCGATGCTCGAGCGTGGTCACTTTCGGCTTGAGTTTCGCGCGGGGGTCACTCGCCCCGCGATTCTCGTTTCCATCAGCGATGATCGTGATCCTGAAGGCCTTGCGCCGTACCGGGTCGAACTCTCCGCCGAGGCTTCGCGATCGGTCGTCGTCGGCGTCGGTGCTGAACTTGAATACACCACCATCGATCTAGACGCGCAAGGCAAAGGAGATGAGCCATGGTGACGTGTGCTCTTGACTTTGCAGGCAAGCGCGATCAAACTGGCGAGCGCGATCGTTCTCGCAAAGGGTCGCAAAGATCCGTGTTTCAAGTTGCCTTTAACCGCAGGAGCACGTCGTGCGCGAGCAATCGAGCCGCGCGAGCCTGGCGTGGCGCTTTTATTCTTGCCGACGCGTTAGTGGCAACCGTGCTTCTTGCGGGCGCGCTGACTGCTGTTCTATCTCTCGCGAGCCGTGCTTTATCTGCCCAGCGACAGGGCGAGCGTTTGCAGATCGTCGCGATGCTTCTCGATGAACAGCTCAATCTGGTGCTCATGCGAGGCCCGGACAATTACGCCTCGGCGTATCTCGCCGACGGATCTTGCGACGCGCCCTTCGCCGACTACCGCTATCGCCTCAGCTTCTCAGGCGGCACTGGTGGCGACCCTTACGAAGTTTCCGCCACCATTCTTTGGACCGAGTCAGGCCGCCCACGCTCTGAATCCATTACAACTCTCATTGCGCCGAGACTCGGCGCAGAGCCTGACCCCGAACGCAAACCCACAGAAACCATTCTGAGAGACTGATTGTTCAAGACTGACTGTTTTAGATTGCCTCTTCGATACTCCACATGCCTTCACGCACGCTTCAATCTTGTCTTCTCTCGACATCGCGCCAACCGTGCGAGCGAGGTATCACTCGCCGGGGCTTCACACTTATCGAGCTCATCGTCGGCTCCATCGTCGCCGCGATCATTACTGCCGCAACTGCAACTTCACTCTACAACCTATTTGAAGCACGCAAATCCGCTGATGATCGCCGAACCGCGTTCGTTGCCGCTCGCTCTGCAACCGAGCGAATCGCCCGCGATATTTCAACAATCGCCCGTGATCACGACCTCGCATTCTCAACGGTTCGCGTCACCAATATCGAAGCCAATGGCGTGTCCTATGACGAGCTTCTGCTACTTTGCACATCCGCCGACCCGGTACGCGGCCTCGAAAGCGCACCCGAAGGTGACCGCTTCGAGGTTCAATATCGATTGAATGGCGATGGATCGCTGCTTCGCCGGCGTGATCCTGCATTTGATCCATTCATAGACGCCGGTGGCATCGTCACTACTGTTGCCGACCATATTAAATCATTCAACGTCGAAGCCTCTGATGGCAAAGAGTGGTTCACGTCGTGGGACTCTGATCGCGACGGCTTGCCCCACGGCGTGCGCATCGTGATTACTGCCACGCTTCGCGAAGGTGGCGAAGTCTTCGCGCGACGCACTATCGCGATTGATCGCGTGCCAATTCCTATTGACGAAAATGCAGCTGAAGAAACACCTGAAGGTCAAACGCCTCCAGCTGCCACGAGCACAACAACAAACTCAACTAGAACAACAGGTGGCGGTGGTGGTGGTGGCGGCGGTGCGCGACCAGCTCCCAATCCAACGCCAAGTCCCACTCCCGCGCCTACTCCCGCGCCACCATCTAGCGGCCCCGACAGCGAAAACAGCCCGCGCACTGGTGGTGGCGGCACAGCCGGAGGTCCACGATGATCGCCAAAGCAACATCGCGTTCGCGCACGTTCGTCCCGCTTTCAAGGCGAGCATTTGCAACCCTCATCGTTCTCGCCGCGCTGATTATCGCCATCACAGGCGTGGGCATTCTTCAAGTCGCCGCCATCGGCCAGGCATCTAGTGGCCGCGAAGCTCTCGCCCAAGTTCGCGCGCAGTGGGCCGCACGCGCTGGCGTTGAAGCCATGATCGCACGCCTTGAATTCGACACTGAAAATCCAACCTCCACCGACGCCTACAAAACCATGGACGACATGGTTGCTGTTGCCGAGCGAGACTTTGAAGGCTCCTCGTATCGCGTCGCCACCTTCGACGATGGCAAAGAAGTCTTGGGCCCCGCCGACGCGCACGCAAAGATCAATATCAATCGCCTCTCCGCTGACCAGATGCTCGAGCTTGAACCTCTCATGACCGAAGACATCGCCGACGCACTCATCGACTGGATCGACGCCGACGACGACTCGAGCCCCTTGGGCGCCGAAGCCGGATATTACCAAGGTTCCACCTATCCTTATGAGCCTCGCAACGCGCCCATCCGTTCGATCGCCGAACTTGAACTTATCGCAGGCGTTGACCAAGAAGACGTCCGTGGTGAAGACTGGAACCTCAATAGCCTTCTCGATCCTAACGAAGACGATGGCGACATTTCCTGGCCGCCCGACAACGCCGACGGCAAACTCGATGCCGCGTGGTCCGGCATCTTGACTGCTGACAGCGTTGATAGCGTCTTCTCGAAAACCGGTGAAGAGCTTCTCGACCTTACCTCCGCTTCCGCCGAGGTTGTTATTCAACGCACCGGCGTTGATTCGACGCAGGCACAAGTCATCGTCGATTATGTGCAGCGTGGCAACGCGCGATCTCTCTCTGATTTCATCGTCCGCGATCTCACGCAGATGAATCGGCAATTGAACCCCAACCTTTCGCGTCGCCAGGCACAGGTTCCTCCGCTCAGCGTCGAACAACTTGCCGCGCTGCTCGACGAAACGACCATCGGCGGCGCCGCCGTAGCCGTAGCCCTAGGCGGCCAAATCCCTGGCAAAATCAACGTCAACACTGCGTCCGTGAAAGTTCTTGAATCGATCCCGGAAATCAGTTCGAGTCTCGCCGATTCGATCATCGCCGAACGCGCCGCGCGTGGTCAGGGCTTCAATTCCGTCGCACAGATGCTCGAAGTTCCGGGCATGACCCGCCGCGAATTAGCCGTCATTTACGAACTGCTCACCACACGCAGCAATGTTTACGTAGTAACTTCGCGAGGCAAGGATACCCGCACAGGAATCGAAATCGAGATGACCGTAGTCCTCGACCGCTCTACGCTTCCTGTAACGCTCAAGGAGATCAAAATCAGATAAGTAATTGAATCTCTACCGCATCATTTAATAACGCCAATCGAGCACATACGTCGGCCAAACATGTCGGCCAAAATACTTCAGTCGATTCGATGTGTGTATGTCTGCAACAACGTTCTCGCGTCAGCGTTTACCACTTGCTCGATCAATTTCTCGTGCGATCCGAATTTTCAGCAACACATTGGTAGTGTCGAAGTACAAGGAACCAACCCGCGAATGACGCCTAACGCTCCAGTTCGATCTCGCGCCACCGACAACGGCAAACGCGGTTCTTCAGCCATTGATCGCGCAATCACGCTGGATCGTCGCGGCGATCGGTACGTCGGCCTCGTACTCGAATCGATGAACGCCTCAAGCGGTCCAAAGATCGTCTCAACCCTCGATTTTTCGGCTAGCGACCTTGCCTCGGGCATCGACGCCGCCGGTGGGGGCCGGGTTGTCATGCTGATTCCAGGCAACCAAGCAACCTGCCGCGTAATTTCCGCGCCCGATGCTATGGGTGAAGAAGCTCTCGCTTCTCTTGACCTTGCCTGCGAAGCCGACTTTGGCGACGTCGTTCTCGCGCATCGTCGTAGCGCGGGCGTGCTCCCAGGGTGTTTAAATTCGCTAGCGATCCTCGCGTGCTGGCCCATCGAGCAACTTGACTCGGCATCAGTGCAACAACTTACTGATCCTGCTTCTGCTCAAACCGATGCGGCTCGCGATGCAATCCTTCAAACCGCCGCGTGCGTTCCCGTCGTCGCCGCACTCGCCGCGATCGTCGCCCCAAGCGGCTGGGGCATCGCGTATGACCGTCAAGCTGGCTGGATCGTGGGCATCGGAACCCGCGGCGAAGTCCCCGTCATCCGCTGCTTCATCGAAGATGACGACGACGCTACTGCGTGGAACGCCGCTATTCAGCGCGTGCAAAGGTTGGTCATCGATGAAGCCACCCAACCTAACACGGCTGAATCTCGCGCCTGGGCCGAAACTTCCACCGGCCGCAGCGTCCTCCTTGATTCGCTAAGCCGCGATCAACTCATTAATCGTGGAATTGCTCGCGCTACGGATTCATCATGGCTAGCCCAGCACGCGCTCGCACTTGGTGCGGCGATTGTCGCGAGTTCACCAGACATTCGCGTGCGTTCTATCGCATCACTCCGACTAAGCGTGCCCAAGGTCATCCTGCCGGTTCACGTGCGTCTTGCGCGCTGGTTTGCGAAGCCGCGTAACGCCATCGCCACGATCATCGTCTCCGTCTTGCTCATCACGCTCGCGCCTATCGGCCTTGCTTCGGCTCGCCAAGCCTTGCTCACAAATAAGACCACGGGCCTGGATGCAGGCCGTGGCGAACGCGAACAACTAATCACCCAAGCCTTGATGTACAACGAAATCGAACAGATGCGCTGGCCCATGACCAAGCTCTTAAGCGATCTCTCGCGCGCGACGCCTGTGGGCATTGAGGTTGATTCGCTTCGAGTCGGGCCCGACACCGGCGTCTCGGTTCAAGGCTCCGCCACCAAGATGGAACTGGTCAATCAGCTCGAATCTAATCTCAGCGCATCGGGCGTCTTCTCGAGCGTCAAGGTTAACCGCACCAGCGCGACCGACAAGGGCGTTGAGTTTGACGTGACGGCTTTAGTCCGCGCTCCCAACTTCGCCGCAAAGCTCGCCGAGGACTTTGCCAAGAACCCGATCCAAATGCGCGAAGGATTCGTCATGACTGTTGCGCCAGCAATTTCCTCTCGCGCCGCTCGCGGCATCGGCACTACCGGTTCAAACAACGGCTCTTCTTCCAGCGCATCATCCACAGTGGGCTCTGGTAACAGCTCTGGCAACAGCTCAAATCGCGTTGGCTCCACCGAGGCTAGCCGTCGCCCAGTTGCAGACAACAACGATTTGCCTCCTGAACTCACCGACGAAAAAATCGCACAGATGCCACGTTCCGAGGCCGTGAACGAATTCGCCAAGCGTCGTAAGTACCTCTCGCTTAATCCAAACGCCGACGGCTCAACCCGCCAGAGACTCGAATCTGAAATCTCAAAGCTTCGCGCACGCATGGATGAGCTTGCAAAGGTGAGCAAGTGAACACACCCGCCACAACCTCCACTGATTCAACTTCCGGCGGCCTCATCGCTCGCGTTCGCACCCTTGCCCAGCCCGTCATCTCGTGGTGGGCCAGCGCCAGTAACGCCGCTCGAATGCTCGTCGTTTTCCTTTTCGTGATGGCCGCATACTTCGCCATCTTCGAGCCGACCATCGACGCCTATAACCGCATCGCAACCGCCGCCGATGCCAAGGAATCACAGCTTCGCGACGCAACTCGTGGAGGCGACCAGCTTAAAACCGCCAGCACTACCGTCGGCATGGGCGTGCTCAACTACGGCCAGATCCAGCCCCCAGGCGATCCACAAGAAACACCCATCGAGTTCAACAAAGTTCTTAGCGCGGTTCTTGATCGTCACAACATCACCAGCCGAACCAGCACAACTCGCAACAACTCACTTAAGGCCAACAGTCCACTTCAAAAAGCCCTCGGCAAGGATCACAAAATCGAACGCATCGTTCAAGATGTTCAGTTCGACGCCACGCCTGATCAAGCCTTCGCCGTTGTCGCTGATCTTGAACGCGAAGCAATCGTTTCTACTATCTCTCGCTTCCAAATCCGCAAAGATACCGGCCGCGGATCAGCCGCGGGCACCGTCCGCGTCTCGATGGCTGTTGAGACCTGGATCAAGAGCAAGACCGGAGGCACGCGATGAGCTTCACTCAAGCACCCAACGCGCCTGGCGCACTGGGCTGGTCGGCAATCGCCATCGCAGGCTTGGCTCTTACCGTCCTTGCCTTCCAGGTAATGCCCCTGTACTACGCGCTCACCGCTCCATCCGCGGGCGTCGGCGATGTGCGAGAAGCCGTCAAAGAACAAGCTGAAAAACACGCAAGTTCCTTCGATGCCCACCTCGCCCAGATCAAAGGCCGCCAACTCTTCCTCTTGCCTGCTCCATCGAGCGCTGTCGTTGAAGAAACATCAACCGATGAAGAGCCCGACACCCCACGCGAACCTGTCAAGCCTGCAACCTATGGCGGGCCTGGCGTCATCGCCATGATCAACGATTCTGTCTGGTTCGCCAATGGCATACAAGTTGCCAAAGGCCAGGAATCTGATGGCATCAAGGTCATCGACGTCGATGCTCCTTGGAACGCACAGATCGTTTGGCGTGGCGTCGAATTCACTGTCAATCTCTTCGAGCGCGATGGCGTCATCTTCCGCGATCGCGCCGATACTGCTGATAAGCCAAGCGCAAATATTGTTCGCGCCGCACCAACACCCGAGCCTACTGCAGCCGAGCTGAAAGCCGCCGAAGCCAAAGTAATCGAAGCTAAAGCTGCCGAACTCAAAGCTGCCAAACTCGAAACCGAAGCAGCCTCAGCAGCGACGCCGCAACAAGCCGAGCCAACCATTATTGAAGTGGTTCCCTCGTCCCCCGAACCACCTGCACAGCCTGCACCCGTCGAGCCTACCGGCTTAACAGAATCCGGCACTAAAGGCTAAACCGTTGCTCTTTATCTCGCGCACACGAACTTACATATACACATTGCCTAACCCTCATCGCGCTCCTCATCTCGCCCACAGCAATCCGCCACAGTACGTTTTTGATCGCAGTAGAGGAAGTACCAACACATGAGCCAACGCATCTGGACAACACCTCCCACGACACTCGCTCGCCACACGCTCGTACTCTGCTTGTGCGCAGGCGCGTGCATCGCGTCTCTTTCTGCGAGTGCGTTGGCGCAAAGC
This sequence comes from Phycisphaerales bacterium, assembly GCA_038240875.1. GTDB lineage: Bacteria > Planctomycetota > Phycisphaerae > Phycisphaerales > UBA1924 > JBBRGG01. Next base: position 13,292 of record JBBRGG010000077.1, read on the forward strand.
CAAACGCCACCCGCTTCAACTCCGACGATAACTCCAGTACCACCACCTGCAACTGCTCCAGCAGTCGAACCAACTACATTAGAGCCAGCTTCTTCCGAGCCAAGCGCTACTCCACCCTCAACCACTTCATCAGCCCAAGGCAGCGCAGCCTCGCGCATCCTCGAAGGCCCGCCCACCAAGCTCGCCTTTCGCAACGTCACCGTCGAGCAGATGATTCCCTTCATCACCGAAGCCACCGGCAAAGCCGTCATGCCCCAGGCCGACGTGCTCAGCCGCAAAATCACCATACTCAACGACGTTGCTATCCCTCGCGCTAAAGCCCTCAACCTCGTCTTTCTCGCTCTGCAACAAAATGGTATCGGCGTTGTCGAAACCGAGGACACCATCACCCTCCGCGACATCGGCGAAGTCACCAAGCAAGACGTTCCTGTGCTCGGCCCCTCCATCTCCGTCCTCAATCGAAGCGATGGTGGCACCATCGTCGAAAAAGTCTTTGGCCTTCGCCACAACACCGCCAAAAATATTGGCGCTGTTATCAAGGGTTCACTTCCTGACTTCGCAAAGCTCACCATCGACGAAGAGTCCAACCAAGTCGCCGTCCTGGGCAACATCGCTCTGCTTCAACGCATCGAGCGGCTCATCGCCTCACTTGATCGACCCGCCGCTGGCGCTGTCTCCGCTGAAACCTTCCGCCTTCGTTACGCCGACGCAACCGTCATCAAGACAAACATCGAAGAACTCTTTAGCGCAGGCACTTCTGCCACCCGCAACCGCAACACCAACATCCAAAACCAAGGCGGCGGCGGTTTCCGTTTCAACACCGCCCAAGGCTCCGGCGATACGCCTACCGCAGCAACCAGTGGCGAGCTTCGCGTCTCGGCTAACACCCAGCAAAACTCAGTCACCGTCGTCGCCGATCCCGCCATC
>JBBRGG010000078.1:0-14187 GCA_038240875.1 Phycisphaerales bacterium
GCGTCCCCCAAGGCGTCGCGAGCCAGCCCGCCACCCTCACCATCTGCATCGCCGACGTCAACCAAGATGGCGGCATTACCGGCGACGACATCGCCGCATTCTTCATCGACTACGAAGAAGGCAACCCTGCCGCCGACGTCAATCAAGATGGCGGCATCACCGGCGACGACATCGCCTTCTTCTTCACCCGCTTCGAAGAAGGGTGCTAAGAGCCTCGCACAAAAATGAATAAGTAGAATGGGTAGACACAGGCGAGGACGCTTGTGCTGCGAGAAGAGAGCAGATATTTTGTTAGAGGCTATAAATAAAACACCGCCTCGGCAGAGGCGGACGAGTTCATTTATATAAGCACACTCGCGCGTCCCTGCCGGGACACAGGTTTATTAGTCAGCCAAACCAGTGGCTGCGCCACTGGCAACATTCGCCCGCTGCTTCGCAGCGAAACAAAAGAACAGACTTTTCCTTGATATCTTTGCCTTGATGTCTTTGCCTTGATGTCTTTGCCTTGGGTGGTCCGGCGGTCCCCGCCGGTTAGCTTTGGCTTCTTCTTCGCTGAAGCAGCGCGCGAATGTTGCCAGACGCGAAGAGTCTGGTTCATGCACCTAACAGCCTCGCACAGAATGAAGAATTAGAAGAAGTAGACACAGGGGGACGCCTGTGCCACGAGAAGAAAGTAGTCATTCTGTGAAATTAAGCGAAGAAGGCTTTAGGCCATGGGCAGCAGACAGCCTTGCGATAAGGCGAGCGATTTTGGTCTGTACTTAGCGACCGTAGCGGCGCACGACGCCTTTGACGATGCCTTGCACTTGGCAGAACTTGACGCGGATAGGGTCGAAGGCGGGATTAGCTGGCTGAAGGCGAATGTGGTCGTCTTCCTTGAAGAAGGTTTTGAGCGTGGTCGAGCCATCGGGCAAGAGCGCGACAACGCGGTCGCCATTCATCGCGACTTGGGTGCGTTCGATGAGGACGTAATCGCCATCGAGAATACCTTCGTCGCGCATCGAGTCGCCTTCGACTTTGAGGGCAAAGGTCGAATCGCCTCGTGAAGGCGGCCCGGCGAGGATGTCGGCGAGGTCGATTTCATCTTGATCAGGGACGCGCTCGATTGGGTTGCCTGCGGCGATCTTGCCGACGAGCGGGAATCGCAGGGGCCGGCCCTCATCAGGCACGACGACGCCATCAGCGATCGACAAAGAGCGAGCCTTGTTGGGCTCGCGCATCAGTGCGCCCTTCTTGATCAGGGCTTCCACGTGCTCGAAGACCGTGACCTTGCTCACGCCGATCTGGTCCGCGAGCTCCTGCATCGTTGGGGAGTACCCCTTGCGGATTCGTGCGTCGCGTATGAGTTGAAGAATGCGAAGTTGCTTGGGAGTAAGATTCATGGTCATTCATCCTTTCAAGATGCTGCGAATCCAGAGACGTTGAATCGAAAGACGCGTGATTGAGTGACGATTGGTCAAACGAACTTGAATCGAGATTTGTTTGCTTACATGACGAGTGTTCAAAGAAGGTGCGGCTAGCTGGCGCGTTAACCTGCGAGCCAGCCTGCGAGCCAGCCTTTGAGCCAGCCTGCGAGCCAGCCTTTGAGCCAGGCTGCGAGCCAGCCTGCGAGCCATTAGTAGATGCAGTTGAGGAACCTAGCTTGGAACGCGAGGCGTTGGTATTAATCGCCGACGCATCTCGCCCGAGCTTTGTGCCTCGCATGCCCACCAAATTCGTGCCAGCCAAATTCGTGCCAGCCAAACTCGTACCAAGCTGCCAGAGTGGTCCAGCAAGCGAGCTGGGGCGGATATCGGCGTGCGAAGCGTTTCGTCCACCCGAAGCGACAACACTCAAAGCTGAAGAGCCTTTGGCAAACGCAACGATACCTTGCAACCGCCAGCGCGAAAGCTCGAGGACGCGAGCTTGCCGATGCATAAGGCTTAATGCCGCGGCCCATTCGCCCACATGCACTCCTAATTGATTGCTGATTTCGCTGTGAACCAAGTTCGCCGTGTCGATAGCGGTGTTCGCTTGGAACGGGCCGACGGCGCTTACGCGCACCAGGCGTGTGTGGGCGATAACCTTAAGAACATTTCCGGCCGAATTGCTCGCCACATTTCCAAGAATTTTTCCAGCCAATTTCCCATCTAATTTGCCAGCCGAATTGCCCACCGAATTTCCAGTAGCGATATGTGCAAATCTCGCCGAGACCATCGGCACAAAGTCCTTGGCGTATTCCCCGCCAGGCCCTATCCGCAGCACAGGCTTGCTCTGCGTGCCAGCAACTTTGTGCGGCCGAATGGCGTCATCTTCGCAATCGCGAACGCCACAGTCGTGAATACCACAATCGTAACTACCTTGAACACATGCGTAGATTTTGCGCACCAACCTGGCCAGCAAAGCAGAAACACCACCAAGCATGGCGGCGAAACTAACAATATTAGATAAGGCGGCCATTGCGAGAGGCGCTTGATTGAACTTAGCGGCGGCGGTCATGCCAGCGGTGCTAATCGCATGCGCGACTCGGCACGCATTAATCTCGCACGTATTGATTTGACGCGCGTTGGTATGCTGTGAGTCAATTTGTGAAAGGCGAACGTGCGAGAAGTTATGTGAAAGAGTGGACATGCGTGCCTCGCGAATCCAAGGGGTTTGTGAGCCTTTCGTGCTTGAAGTGGTGCAGCTGCACCAATTTGGGCCGAGTTGCTCACGCGCCTCATCTGTCCTAGCCACCCGTCCTAATGCAGTCCAAAGTGGAAGGCCAAAGACCGGGTGGCGGTAGGTGTCCCTGATGGTTGCACGCCGCTCCGCGTGCTTCCAAGCTGTTGTTTTGTCACGCTTCCAGCGTGTCACACCCAAGACATCGAGCAAACGAAACTGACCCGATCAGTTTTCGCGCCTGATGTTTGGTACACGATAGCATACCAATTCCCCTACGTCAAGACAATTACGTGTAAGTATTTGGTTTCTTTGCGGGTTTAGTTACGCTGGCTTGGCTGTCGGCTTTGTTAAGTAGCCTTTACCCATATAGGGCATGTTAAAGCCGTTGATGCTTTACAAGAGACTTCTCAGATATCTTGGACCAGATGTTTGGTTAGCAAGGCGGTGCCGACTGTACGTCATTGCTGCGATGTACACAACATTGTACGTAGCCGATCACGCAGCGATCAAAACGCTAGCTTTGCCTTTACCCTTTGGTGGTCCGGTCGTGCTGGTCGGATGGCTTTGCCTTCGTGCCTTTGTTTCTTGCCACCATAATTGCTTCAATCATGGTGCTGCCTTCCCGATTACTAACTTTCAATTCGCAACCATTCATACCCTACCTCTTTGTATCCGTAATTCGCCCGATATTCTTTCAAAACTGTTGCATTACCGCAACATGTTGCGTACTTATGGCATGCCTATGCACACCAAGTTATCTTCACAGACACAATTTCTTAGCCGAAATCTTCGCCACGCCATCGTGGCCGCCGCGTGCGTTGGGTTTGCCATGCTTTCTACATTAACCGCCCACGCTCAACCTTCCGGTGGGCCTTCTGGTGGGCCTTCTGGTGGGCCTTCTGGCGGGCCTTCTGGCGGGCCCTCTGGCACCCCCGACCCGTCCGGCATCGAGTTCGCCACGATCGGAGCCGTCGGCAACGCGCCCTGGCAAGGCAACGGCAGCGAAGGGGACCGCATGATCGGTCGCGGCAGCGTCGATTACACCTACAACATCGGCAAGTACGAAGTCACCACCGCGCAGTGGGTCGAGTTCTTTAACGCCGCCTACGACCGCCCCACGAGCGATCGGTTGCCACACTTGCTCGTGCCTCAGTTCTGGGGTGCGGCGGGTACCACGCCAACGACGCCAGGCGGGCAACGCTGGACCGTGCCCGCTGGAAACGCGATGCGGCCGGTGGGCGATATCTCGTGGCGCATGGCGGCGATGTACTGCAATTGGCTGCACAACGACAAAAACACGGATCGTGCCGCATTTCTCAATGGGGCCTACGACGTGAGCACCTTTGGGTACCTTTACGATCTCAACAAAGTGTACCTCGACGGCACGACCGGCGGCTGGTGGAAATACAACATCACGCAACTCGCAAATGGACCCCCCGGGGGTCAATGTCAATGCGATAGGCTTTGCGGGTCCAAATCCGGGAGGACCACGAGCGCAAGCAAACGCCGCGTAGAACTAGTCTAATTTCCCAGGCTCAAACTCATTTACAGTGTCACTTGGTGCGTACCTCAACGTCACAAGCCCGTGGGGCTTGTACGACATCGCAGGGGGGACAGGAGAATGGACGGAAGGAGCTAACTTACTGGGAACTGCTCGATTTGCAGACGGAACGTATTGGGCTAGTGGATCAGAACCTGGAGACCAAATTAGCTGTGCCGGAGGCAGCTTCCCAAGTGCCTCTGCCCTGAACTATGGCTTTCGAATCGTCGCAGTAGTCCCATCGCCAGGAGTCGCCTCTCTGGTGTGTGGTGTGTTAATTCTCAACTCTAGAAAACGGAGAAGGACACACTGAAATGAGATTCGGAACAAAGCTCGTATTGGCACTCTGCTCTATTGCAACTGGCGCTACGGCGACACTTGCAAACAATATCGTGTACAGGTTTGATGGACAAACCGAGTAAATCGCAGTCGAGAATAATCAGGTCTACGCCGCTTACACAGACGTCACGATACATGTAGGCACCGTGGATGGGAATGTGCTGCTGTGGATCTATGACCGCACGCGCGACGGCTTTCACGACCGATGACATTCGGGGAACGATCAACGTCGGTCAAGTCCTACGAATACAAGCTGGTTTCCGGCCACTAGTCGGCATCGAAGTCTCTTCGAACTTCGATGAATAAAGACCAATCATGCCATGGCCACACCCAAAAAAACCAAGATATAAGCAAGCGGGCGGTAAGCTTAACTTCAGCAGTCCTGCGTGCAATCGAAGTATCTTCAAACTTCGATGAATATACCACGTTACTAATCGCTATTCGCTTCAACGAAGCGACAGGTTGTAGACACGAGTAAGCGACGCGGATTGAGGGATGAGCGTCGCGCAACCCGTAGAGCCGTAACTGAATCAAACGTCGCCTCGGCAAGGGCGGAGGAAGTCTGCGACGCTCGCGTAAACAAATACAGCCCGAGCAGAAGCCCGAGCCGTGTAGGTGATGGTGTAAATAGTGAACGTGGATCAGGCGAGCGATAAGGCCGCGTCAGCGATCATGCTTACCCGCCCGCTATATCAGTATTGTGATCAGTTCCGCCGCCGTCGCCCGGCGAGCACGTCGCCTGTCGCCAGCAGTGCTATCGACGTTGGCCCAGGAACCTATACTACACGAAACCCGAAGGAGTTGAAGTCGTTGGTCGCGGCGCTGGCGAAGCGAAAGTCGGCCCGCAGCGTGCTGCCGTTGCTGCTGAGCGACCCGCCTCGAAGGCCGCGGCCGGAACCCGAGATAATCGCCTCGGTCCATTCCCAATTGTTCCCGCCCATGTCAAAGGTGCTGTAGAAGTTCGCGGCGTACAAGCCCACGGGCGTGGTGTTGCCGATCACGTTGGCATAATTCGCCTGCGCAGTCGTGATCGTGTTGCTAGCCGACGGGTACAACCAGTAGTTGTCGCTGTCGCCGCCCTGAATGGCGGGCTGGTGATATGCGGCCTTGTAGCACTCGTCCTCGCTGGTCACCGCCCACTGCCAGTTCGCGTTGCGGGTGGTGGCATTGCCCGAGATGCCTTCGGCGGTCAGTGTGTACGCGCCGTCCTCGGTGGTGCTGTTGTTCTGTTGGCCGGTGGGCTGGCCGTTGTGCAGCCAGTTGGCGAAGCGCGTCGAATCCCAAAACGAGACGGAGTTTACCGGGTAGTTGGCCCGCCCGCTGATGGTGGCGTAGGTGTACGAACCCGGCGTGCCCGAGCGGGTGATACCTCCGAACGGCCCGGCCATGCTCGTGCTGTACAAATCATTCGTGTCGGTCGCGGCCACGGCGGAGAGGAACGCGACGTATTGCCAGTTGGACACCTCGGTGTTGCCGATGTTGTACGTGTACCCCACTGAGCCGTAGACGGTGGTCGGATCCGCCGCGTTGTCGAGGTTTTCGATGGCGACTGTGGGGATTTCGATCCGGGCTAAGGCCGACGATGCGGCAAACCCCATGACGGCCGCAAACGCGGCCACACTGCTGAACTGCTTCAAAGACAGGTCTTTCTCCTCAGGCCCGCCCCTGTCTCGGACAAACCTTAACAAGGGCTCATCACACTACTACAACCCAATGTACTCGCTCCCCCCGCTTGTCAAGAGGCATCTAAATGCTACGTTAGAGTTGTGCGACGTACGTTTAAGTTCGTGGCTATTTCGGCCTCTGCGTTTACGGCGGCCCTCCGTGTAAAGCTAAAGCCGCCTCCCCCTCCTGCTCCTATCATCATCCATGCTTTGGCAGCCTTCGTTGCCTGAGGCGTACCGCCGCCTCTCTTCCGCCGATCTCGCCTTGGCGATCTCGCGCGCACGGCAAATCCTCGGCCAATCTCTCGTGATCTTGGGGCATCACTACCAAGCCGACGAGGTCATTCGCCACGCCGACGTCACCGGCGACAGCCTCAAACTCTCGCAGGTCGCCGCAGGCTTGCGCGAAAAACAACCTGTTGCCTACGTCATCTTCTGTGGCGTGCATTTCATGGCGGAAACCGCCGACATGCTGACCCCCGACGATGTCGCCGTCATCCTTCCTGATCTCTCCGCTGGGTGCTCCATGGCGGACATGGCTCAATACGACGACGCACTCGACGCCTGGACTCGCATCCACGATTCGCTCAACGAATCACACGCCGATCAAGTCGCGTCACGTGGCACGCCAGCAACCGCCGACGCAAACTGGTTTGGCCGCGTCATTCCTATTACGTATGTCAACTCGTCCGCCGCCATCAAAGCCTTCGTCGGCGATCATGGCGGAGCTTGTTGCACCAGCTCCAACGCCAAGCATGTTCTAGCCTGGGCTTTCGCCGGTGGCACGATGCCGCCACGTAATAAAGCTGCGGGCCAAACTGAGAAAGTCCAAACTGAGAAAATCCAAACTGAGGAAATCCAAACTGAGGAAATCAAAGTTCTCTTTCTTCCTGACCAACACCTAGGCCGAAACACCGCTCACGCCCTAGGCGTCGACGTCGCCAAGCACGCCTGCCTGTATGACCCAAAGCGTTCGCGCGCAGGAGACCTACTGGGTGGCAGCACCGCTCAGCAAATCCAAGATGCAAAGGTCATTTTGTGGGCTGGCCATTGCTCGGTGCACAAGCTCTTTCGCCCTGAACACTGTGACCAGGTTCGTGCGCGCGCCGAAGGCACACAGATCCTCGTGCATCCCGAGTGTGCCAAAGAAGTTGTGGATTTGGCTGATTTAAATGGCTCGACCGAATTCATCATCAACACGATTCGGGCCGCCAAGCCGGGGACAAAGTGGGCCGTGGGAACAGAAGTGCATTTGGTAGCAAGGCTGGCGAAAGAAGCCGCAGCACGCGATATACACGTGGCTATCTTGTCTGATTGCCAGTGTTTATGCACGACGATGTATCGCATCGATGAGCCACATTTGCTCTGGGTGCTCGACCATTTGACTGGCGATAGCCAAGGCCGTTTACCAGCGAAATTAGACGGTAAACCCTTGGTAATCAACCAAGTACGCGTGCATCCCGAAGCACGCGCTAAGGCGCTTCTGTCGATTGATCGCATGCTTTCGATCACGGTGGCGAGCGCGGCGAACGCGGCAAGCAACGCCTCAAGCTCTTCGCAGATCAAGGTTAATGGCGGCCTTAAGCCCCCGCCCACGTCGTTACAGTCACTGCGCATGGTCGAAGTAGATTGAACGAAACTGTTACCAGATATTCACGAGATACTTACGCAAAAAGCGCGAATTGAGCGAGTCATTGGCTGGATGTAAAATGCCTAGCGACGCGATCTGAATCAAGGCCGCCGATTCCGGATTATCCATATTGAAAGCGTAGCTCGAAGATCACGAATCGATACTTGGCAATGGCTCTGCGGGCAAAAGTGTTCGCTTAACTCGCAACTGACTATGCCAGGTCAGCCTAGCTGGTCAAGTAGTTATCAAGGGTTTCACGCAGAGAAATCGAGACAAATACTTGCGAGGTAGTTTGCACGTAATTGTCGAGAGGGATTGACCTTGTGGGAAATGCGCGCGATACTAGTCCCCGGCTCTTGTGGTATGTTGATCACGCGTGCCGACATTGACTTGTGGCTTTCGAGTTGGCTTTCGGGTTGGCTTTCGGGTTGGCTAATTGGACAATTTTTTGAGCTATTTGTGTTTCGGCAGATTTAGCCTAAGGCGGTAACGAGTTTGTGTTTCGGTTGGTAGGAACTGTACTTGTGTTTTGCTGGTACTTTGGTAGAGTTAGTAGATCGGCTTTGGATTGTTGAGTTTTCGTGAAATTGCTGTGGTAACGTAGTTTCGAGTTTTAGTTTGAGTTTTGGATTAATCACATAGTGCGATTTGGGGCGTGGGGCGTGGGGCGTGTAGACCTCTCGCGAGGGTAAGGACAGGTCGAAAACCATCGGCACGGATCTCGGGGTCTCCGGGAAGAACTGCCGAAGCAAGGAATGGGTGGGATGGCCACGATTACGAAAAAGCAATTGGTCGAGCGTGTGAGTGAGCGTGCCAAGGTATCGCGGACCGATACCAAAAAAGTTATACAGGAATTCCTGGATCAGGTCATCAGCGAACTCAAGCGAGGCAACCGCCTTGAGTTCCGCGACTTCGGCGTCTTCGAGGTCAAGGAACGCGCGGCACGCATCGCGCAGAATCCCAAAACACTCGAACGCGTAATGGTCGCGGCGAAGCGCACGGTCAAGTTTAAGGTTGGCCGTTTGATGCGCGATAGCGTAGAGAAGCACCCTCCTAAACGCAGCGATGTTCCTACGGCGACCCGAGTCACGCCGACCCGCGCCGAGTCGCCACAGATCGAGATCAAGACCGACATCAAGTCCAATGGCGAGCGTGCACACGTTGAAAAGCACTTGTCGGTGTAAGATTGCGGCTAAATGTTCTTCACAGAATGATTAGTTCTTCTCTCGGCACAGGCCTCTGGCTTGTGTACTACTGCTTCTACTTCTACATTTTGTGAACGTCTCACACGCCAATTTTTGTTGAAATCTGTGCTCTCTTGGGTACCTCTACTCGAAGAGAGAGCGTTGTGTCTTGAGTCTTAGCCTTTCGTGGCACAATGACCTGTCATGATCGCTTTGATCATGATATGACTTTTTTCATTCTTCATTTCCTTTTTTACCTTCTTCTTCTGCCTTGGGTGGTCCGGCCGTCCCGGCCGGTTGCTTATATACATCTCTTCGCTACTCCGAAGCGAAAGCAAAGGCATCCAAATCGCCTTCAATGCGATTCCACATTCCCCTGCCTTTACGCTTCTATCAACCAAAAAAATAATGGCGTCGGCCCCGTGTGCTGGGTCGACGCCATAAGAGAGTGTGCAAAAGTAAAAAACCCCGGCACTCAGAAACAAACCCGAGCGCCGGGTCTCGTGGGGGTCAATGGGAAGGAACCTTGCCAGCTCGTAGACATTTACTTCTTATCTTGGCAAGTTGCTCGGGACACAAGTATATCCGCAGCCATTTCCCAGTGGTTGCATTCTGTCGAAGTTATTTTGTATCGACACGCTGACCATTGCACGATTTCGTGCCTAGGTCTTTGCTGATCAAGAACTTACGCCAAATTCAACTCTGCGGATAAAGTCTGCTTTCGCCGCTGCTTTCGATCTCGCCTTCGCTTTGTGTTGCAACCGCTAAGCACAATTTCTGTGCAACCTGTAGTAAGTCTGACCAGACCTTGCGACGGTTCTCAGCCGTGTACGCCCGGAGCAAATATGCCGGGTGATAGGTCGGCATCACCGGCACGACCAATCCGTTGGGAAGCGTGATCGACGCCCAATTAGCTCGTAATTTCGCCATCGAATCAGTTGATTTCAAGAGCGTGTGCGTGGCAGGCAAGCCCAAAGGTACGATCACTTCCGGGTGCACAATCCCAAGCTGTTCAAGAAGATAAGGCTCGCACAACGCTGATTCAAAGCTCGTCGGCGTCGCGTTGTTTGGCGGCCTGGTCTTCAGAATATTGCAGATATATACCTCCTGCCGAGAGGTGCCCATCGCTGTGATCATCTTGTTGAGCAGTTGGCCCGACCTGCCCATAAAGGGAATGCCCGTTGTATCTTCTTCTTCGCCTGGGGCTTCGCCCACGAAGACCAAGCGGGCGCAGGGGTCGCCATCGCCAAAGACGATAAAATTGAAGGATGTGATAAACTGTTTGTGCGGGGCGTCGGCTTCGTATTGGGCGCGAAGAGCATCCAGCCGAGCTTGTGCTGCGGGTCGATCAGTCGGCTTTTTGGCTGGGGCAGGAACAGTGCTTGGGACAAAGACGTTGGCTGAACTTGATAGAGAAGTAGTCGCTTTCGAAGTGCTGGCCTTGGAAGGATTTATGGCCTTTGACGCGGCGATTGGTGCAGTAGACGCTGCTACTGGCGGTACCAGCTTTGGCATGAGAGCGTTTCCATATGAGTGTGCAGCGGAGAATTCGGTGGCGCTATTTGACGCATGATCTGGCGCGAGATTAGATGCGAAATTTGATGGGAGTTCTGGTGCAATCTCACCAACTGTCTCTTCGTATGCACGATATCGCGGGATAAAATCAACACCCATCAGGCGAGCCGTCTCGGCGTGCTGAGCCACCAGCGTGCGTAGCCGCTGCGCTGATTGTGCAGCTTGGATCGGAACTAGACTTGTTGTACTTTTCTGGCTGGTCATGGCGCAATGACGCTAGTCATGCCAGTGTGCTAAATCGACCAATTCGCAGCGTTGGCGTGCGAATGCCGAGCGTTCAGGATGTGGTGCTCAAAGCATTGCGAATCAGGACGGCGGCATGTGCTTCATAGGTTCCGTAGCCGCAGGAGCCGTTTGGGTTGGCAAGGTATCAGTTGGTTTAGTTTCGGCTGGCATAACCGGAACAGCAGGCATTTCAGGGGAGCTGCCAACCTGATCGCGAGCCTGATCCTTGGCGGCTTGCTCCACTTGCTCAGGAGTTGGGCTAGGCTGAGGCTTGTTGGGCTTGAAGTCAGGAATCGTGGATGAGCCGCCACCAAAAAGCGTGCCACTCTCGATCAATGGAGGCAGCATAGCGCCAGCAAGGCCGCCAACGATGATGCCTAGAACAAGACCAGGCAGAAATGCTTTGATGAATGGCGAACCCTTGCTCATGCGAACTCCTTCGTGGCGGTTAGAAACAGTGTATCGACGAATCTGCCACGTTCACCCACAATTCAACATGTAACCTTCACACTTACTCGTTTTGTGCGCACATTTCACGCACTGTCTGTATGGCGATAGGGTCTGGACACCAGCTTATGACCTCGCCGCCTGGCGCATTCGGTAGACCCAGCGAGCATACTCAAGAACCGACTTGATTCGATCAGTACGGCTGGGCATGCCGTTGCCAAAGGCGGTCTGCATGCGCCAAGTCCAATATGCACCCTTAAACCGAAAGCCTGAAAGTACGCCTAATCGCGCGAGTTCGAGAAGGCCTCTACATGTGTCATAAAGGTATGCCATGGCTTGGTTTAAGCACCTGCAAGAGCGCGCTTGTACCAGCCGATGGTTTCAGCGAGGCCTTCTTCGACCGCCGCTATTGGTTCATAGCCAAGAAGTTGGGTAGCTTGTGCGATGTCGGCTAGCGAGTGAGCCACGTCGCCGCTGCGCGACTCTTTGAAAATTGGTACAGCATGATTCGCTATGTGGTTGCCTATTTGGTTGCTGATGTGATTGCTCATGTGATTACCCATGTGATTGGCCATGTGATTGGCCATGATCCGTGCTAGGTCGGCGATGCTGGTTCGCGTACCTACGCCAACGTTGATCGGCTGGCCCGTGAACGAGCCAACTGCTGCACCGGCGAGGAGCGTCGCCAGCACAGCGTTACTCACAAAGGTGAAATCGCGAGTGTTGGAGCCATCGCCAAAGATTACCGGCTGTTCGCCTGCGATGAGTTTTTTAGCAAATGCAGCGACGACGGCGGAGTACGCCGAGTCGGCGGGTTGGCGTGGCCCAAAGACGTTAAAGTATCGAAGCGCAACTGTTGATAGGCCATAGCTATGCGACCAGGAAGCCAAGAGGTGTTCGCTCGCCGCCTTGCTCGCGGCATATGGCGATTTTGGGCGAAGAGCCATGCTTTCAACTTTGGGAAGCTCGGGTTGGTCGCCATAGACCGAAGAGCTGGAGGCAGCGACAACTCGGCGAGCGTTGGCAGCGCGAGCGGCTTCGAGGACGCGGAGTGTGCCGGTGGCGTTGACCGACCAGGTGCGCTGAGGTTGTTCGATGCTGCGCGGCACCGAGCCTATCGCCGCAAGATGAAAGACAATTGCTTCCTCGGCGACCGCGTCGGATACGGCTTCGTCGTCGAGAACGCTGCCTTGGATAAAGCGAACGCGTTCGGGATCAAGATCGATGAGACCGGAAAGGTGTTCGAGTGTTGAGTTGGAAAGGTCGTCGAGTACGCGGATGCGTGCGCCGAGAGATAGCAGTGCGTCGACGAGGTGACCGCCGATGAACCCGGCACCACCGGTCACGCAGACCTCGGCACCTTCATAAAAGGTGCGAAGCAAGGCCACCTTGTCAGCGGGAAGTTTCATAGACGCATGATGGTACCGTACTTGACGCTTCGACGCGCGGGAGGTTTGTGTGTGAACCCCCTCAACAGTCATCGAACTCGGCGATTGCACCTGTTAAGGTACAAGCCTCAAGTTTACAATTTTACTCTAAAGCAATCTCACGTGAAACGCGAACCGATTGTCTATGTTCATGCCGCTGGCCAGGAGTGCCTCGGTGAAAAGAGTGCCTTGAGTTTCAATACATCGCACGGCTGTTGCCTGACGCGCAGCGTGTGCTCGATACATAAAAAAACTCGCCTCAATAGAGGCGAGCGAGTGTTCGGCAGCATTCTTTACATACCCACACCAAACGTTAAAAAGTGAATAACTTATCCTTACTTCGATTCCGGTGCCACTGTTGGCTTCGGCCATTCGTAATTCAATGCTCTTTGCCACGCGGCTCGAAACGCGACGAGATCAACTTGAACGCCGCATTCTGGACACGGCTTGTGATCGCTTTCTATGTCAAGTGTGTAACCACATTTAATGCAAACCTTGCCATCATATAAACGTACGTGTCGGATAAAAGAATATCGCACAGCAAAAATTAATGATCCCATAGTAATTAATACTAGCGCAACTGGTATAAACGCTAGGAAGACAGATTTATATCCCGTAAAGTAAACTATTAAATCACGAGACTCAAAAGATAGTAAAACGCCAAACATGGTCATACACGTACATAATGTACAACTATATATTTTATATTTTTGAACTGTTTTCATTTATAAATCAAAAAGTATGCCTGTTGACAACCATACTTGAAATAAAGGCGGGGATAAGCATTTAGGAATTAAGAGAAAACTCTCTCGTGAGAGTTTACAAGACAGCGGATATTTGATCTAGTCAAATATAAATAGACTTAAATTAACATGCGAAGAGTGTGCATACATTACTTAGTTAAAGTAAAGCGTTGGTGTTCGTGGCTTTAAGTATTGCTAAATATCCAATTTTACTTTTGTTTGTTGCTCAAATAAATGTGATCTCTCCGTTCCGACAACGTTCAAACAGACACCCAGTGCGAGCTTGTTGACATGCATCAATCTGACGATCAAGTTGCCGGTTAGCAGTCCACTCCAAGAGAGTTTTTCTTGCCATACAAAAAGCCATCGCTGCAAGGTAGACGAGAGCCGCTAATAGGGGAAGCATGGTCAACATACTAACATTTAAGGCTAAGATTGCCCCTGCCATGCAAAAACCTGTGTCTATTCCTATACTCTTAATTTGATCTTCATATTCTTTCCACGCCAATAACATACACGCGTTATACTCGCAATTGCATCGATCGATGCATCCTGTGAGTAGAAAGCAATGTCTCGACTGTAATGCTGGATGCTGAACAACTGGATAGAAATTCGGCTGAGTTCGTCTTTCGAAGTCACTCTGCGCAACCTGTTGCCCGGGTAACTGCTGTCCTCCATGCGCTACTGCAGAACCTGTAGCCATTTGCTGCCCCGATTGCACGGCTTGTGCTTCGGTTTCATGCACGCCCGTTATCGAGAGGGCTTGTCCA
>JBBRGG010000079.1:0-14017 GCA_038240875.1 Phycisphaerales bacterium
TTCCCATGGCTCCAGTTCTCGCGGCATCCGCCAGCATCGCCGCCGTAATGGTGCTCCTGTGGGCTCGCACGCGAGAAATTAATCGCCTTGAAGCACGCAAAGCCGCACAAGGCAACCGCCCGCAACCTTGGTTCATGTTCACCGAGGTAACACTCTACGTCTGCGTAACAGGACTCGGAATGCTCTACTGCCTTTACATGTTGCGCGTTGTCGCGCATGTAGCCAGATCAACTAGCGCGATGCAAAGTGTTTTCTCTGGCCCCAGCGCCTTCACCGCTTCGAGCCTTGCACACGCGCTCGCTTCCGCACGCAAGAACAATAATCAAAGCGAAGCCAGCGCGATCATGGAAGCCGCCGAACCATCGCAGTTCCTTGCGCTCCTCCCAGGCATCCGCCTTGATCGCGTCCTTCTCATCGGGTCCGCAACTCCCTTGTACTTCGGCCCCGTCGCTTACAGCACAACCTGGGACAGTTGGCCCATAACGCGGCACATCGCTGCCGCTCCCGCCGAACCAGCTTCATGGACGCGTGGCTTGTACGCCGACGGCTACGACGTCGCAATCGTCGATATGTCCGAAGTTTCTCGTCTTTTCAAATCCGGCTATCTCGATCCGCGCCTCACTCCCGAAACACTTCTTAACTGGATAGGAACCAGCACCCGCCCCATCCGAGCGTGGGACAAACGTGGCGTTTTCATCGTCGATCTTCGGCCAACCGCCACCAACTCCTCCCTACTTTCACCCGCCCCAACATCCATCAAAAATCCAGTCAAATTACCCGCCCAACTTCCCACTCAATCGCTCACCCCATGACCATACCCGGCTTTTCCAACTCTACTTCCTATTTCAAGCGAATCATCCAAGGCGTCGCCTTCCTCGCCGGCATCGCGCTGCTTGTGTGGTGCGTTTCTCTCGCGCTCAAGCCCGAAAACCACGACGCACTCACCAAGCTCGCCGACGCGCCTTGGTGGCAATCTGGTGGCGTCGTCGCCCTTTCGATCCTCAGCCTGCTCATCAACGGCGCACTCTTCTGGATCACGCTTCGACCCGTTCGTCCACTCCCGTTCATCAGCGTTCAAGCCACCAATGGCGTCGCAACACTCCTCAATTATCTCCCCTTCAAAATCGGTCTCGCCGCTCGTTTCGTCATCCATAATCGCCGCGACAAAGTTCCCCTGCTCACTATCGCCGCCTGGCTCGCGGCCGGTGCCGTCGGCGCGCTCGCCGTCTTCGTACCACTCACCGCCACCAGCGTTTGGCGACGAACAATCGATCCAATCTGGGCCATCACAGGCATCGGTGGCATCCTTCTCTGCGCCCTGACTCTTTGGCTCGTGTCGCGCCTTTTCGCGCATTCCCAAGGCATCGCCCGCCTCCACGTCATCGCAAGGCGAACCGGCCTCGGGCACCTAGGCCTTTCCTGGTTTCTCCGCACCAGCGCCTTTGGCCATCTTCATCACGGCTTTGCCATGCTCGCAGGTTGGCGAACCGTCGCCGCAATCATTGTGATGCGATGCTGCGATGTCGCCGTCAGTGCGGCTCGCTTCAAGCTCGCAAGCCTCGCCGCGGGCGTAGATCTTCACTGGGATACCGCCATCCTCGCCGCCTGCGTTCACTTTGTCCTAGGCGTAGTTTCTCCCTCCGGCCAGCTCGGTATGCGCGAAGGCGGCATGACCTGGTTCGCTTCGCTTCTCACAATTCCAGGCGTAACAACAGGCGAATTCGCCGTCGTCGCGCTGGTTGTAGGCGGGGCCGAACTCCTCGCAAATCTCTTCATCGGCTCGATTGGTTTCATCGTTATCAAACCCTGGCGATTACTAGGATCGCGCGACGAACAGCAAACTTCGTAATAGGCTACCTCGCGCCACAACATGCCGCCTCGAGCAACAACATGCCGCGCTCATACCTCTTCTACAATTAAGCGTGCGAATCGCCCTAGCTCAAATCAATCCAACCGTCGGCGACCTCGAAGCCAACGCCACCCTGATCCAAGCCGCCATCGCGCAAGCGCGCGACCAAGGTGCCGATCTGGTTGTTCTCCCCGAACTAGCAATCTGTGGCTACCCGCCCAAAGACTTGCTCTTGCAAGATGGGTTCATCGCGGCATGCGCTCGCATAATCAAACGCGTCGGCGAGTCCGCAACAACCAACATCACCGTCGTCATCGGCACGCCCCTGCCACACTCGGGCAATCCTGATGAGCCTGCGGGCATCTGCAATTCGCTCGTGGTCTACGCTGACAACGCGTATGTCACCTTCTACGACAAAAGGCTTCTCCCGACGTACGACGTATTCGATGAAGATCGTTACTTTGTCCCAGGCGATGACGCTGTCGTTGTGCCCGTGCTACTTCGCAGCGGCTTAGACGCGGGCCAAACCGTTCGCGTGGGCTTGTCCATCTGCGAAGACTTATGGAAGGGCGAAGACGCTGGCTTTGCAGGTCGATACGCGCAGCGCGCCGACCCTGTTGACGCGCTCATTGCCGCGGGGGCACAGCTCATTGTCAATCCGTCGGCCAGTCCCTTTGTCTTGGGCAAGGGCCTGCGCCATCGCCGAATCGTCCAAGGCCACGCGTTCAAGCACGCCGTGCCCGTCCTCGCCGTCAACCAAGTTGGTGGCAACGACGAACTCATTTTCGATGGCCACGCCGTCGCATTCGACGCCGACGGCTCGCTTCTCGCCGCTGGTCCAGGCTTTGTCGAAGACGTCGTTCTTGTTGACGTGCGCCTTGCGCATAGCGAAGGCAAACGAATTCAGCGCGAAACGCCCAAGCGTGACGAGCTCCTCTTTACGAGCAACGAAAGTCTTGCCTTTCGCGCACTTGTGCTCGGCGTCAAGGATTACCTCCGCAAAACCGGCTTCAAAAAGGCGCTTCTAGGCATCTCTGGCGGCATCGATTCCGCGCTCACCGCGGCCATCGCCGTCTGCGCCATCGGCAGCTCCAACGTTCTGGGCGTAGCCATGCCCGGGCCTTACTCCTCTTCGCACAGCGTTGATGATGCGCACGATCTCGCCACGCGACTAGGCATCGATTACATCGCGCTTCCCATCGCCGAGCCTATGAATGGCTTTCGTTCCGCCATCGATCACGCGTTCACGTCTCTTAAATCAACACCCTTGGGCGCGAGCTTGCCCGATCTCGCCGAAGAAAATCTTCAATCGCGCATCCGTGGCACAGCCCTTATGGCTCTGTCCAATCGCACCGGCGCAATCGTGCTGACCACGGGCAACAAGAGCGAGCTTGCCGTCGGCTACTGCACGCTTTATGGCGACATGAATGGCGGGCTCGCGGTTCTCGCCGACGCCGACAAAGAACTCGTCTACGCCCTCTCACGCTGGATCAACGCCAACCACGCCGACTACGGCTTTGCTACGCCACCGATCCCCCAACGCACCATCGATAAACCCCCCAGCGCCGAGCTGCGTCCCAACCAGACCGACCAAGATTCACTTCCCCCCTATGACGTGCTTGATCGCATCCTTGACCTCGCCATCGAACAACACGCTTCGACCTCAACCATCCAGCACGAAACCGGCTACGACCGCGCCACCATCGAGCGCATCATGCGGCTGATATCCATCTCAGAATTCAAGCGCAAGCAAGCCGCCATCGGCCTCAAACTTACCAGCGTCGCCTTTGGCTCAGGAAGGCGCATGCCCATCGCGCAGCGATGGCGCTCGCCCTAAATCGCTATTCTTTTTCGCGATTCTGGTGTGAGCGATATGCGATATTCTGGCTGCCCAACACCAACTAACTTCGCACGCTACTCCCCGCCGCTATTGCAATAGGCGTCAGCACCATCACCGGGATAAACGCCGACAACTCCGGTGGCACCCCAAGCACGCTCGCACCCGAACCAACCACGCTCAGCACCAACGCCGCAAGCGCCACCGGCGCACAACACAACGCCTGCACCAGCATGTTTCCAGGCTCTTTTCTTAGGAAAAAAGGCAGGCAAATCACCATCGTCAGCATGATGCACACAACATCAGAAACCCGCGACCACCGCACCCGGCTCAACTGATCGATCCGCAACGTGGGCGGCTTGGGCTGCGCCTTATACCGCGAAACCAGCGAAGCAAGCTGTACCGTCGACAAGTTATTTCCAAAGCCTTCAAAGCGGCGCAGCTTCAACGTCGTCGGATCAAGATCGGTCTCAATCCTGGTAATCGTCTTCGCCGCAGCCGACCCTTGCACGCGCGTTTGCACGGCTCCATCAGTTAAAATCCATGCTCCATCGCGGTACGTCGCGCTACTCGCCGAGATCCGCCTTGTCAGCAAACCCTTCGCGTCTCGCTCCCACGAATACAGCCCCTGCACGATCCCCGTCTCTGGATCAAACGACCGAATGAAGAACAGGTTTCCTTTGCCATCGGTACACAAAGGCTGCCCAAGCGCCTGCAAATCGCGCTGCCCGGCTTGCTTCTTATCGCGCGTCAACATCGGCGCAAGCTCCGGCAAAATCACCTCTCGATTCAGTGAGAGAACAATGCAAAACCCCACCGACACAATCAACATCGGCTTGGCAACTCGCCAAAGGCTCATGCCCCCCGCAAGAATCGCCACCAGCTCACGGTTCTTGGACATCTGCGCCGACGTAAAGCCCATCGCCGCCACCAGTACCAGCCCAATCAAATAGCCATACAACTGAAACAGCCTCGGCCACCACAAGTCAAACACGATCCACGCCGTGAGCGCACCCACGCGAACCGTCCCCACTTGCTGCTGCTCTTTGGCAAGCGCGCTCGCGATGAGCAGATACTCATCGAAGTTGAGCGAAAAATCAATGATGACGATGAGCGCGAACAAGATCCCCAGCAACGTCAGCGCGTTGAAGAGAAACTGCCGAGCTATCGCGCGATCAAGCAGCGACATCAATGCCTCAAGCCCCTTGCTCTACGAACGCCCGTGCTTCGGCTCGCCCACGCTCCAAGCCCAGGCCCATCTGTAAGCAGCAAATCCGCCTCTATCGCCACGCTTCGCACGAGCCCGCGCAACATCCAAGCCACAGCGTAGGAAACCAGCACCGCGAGAAACACGTCCGACGCAAAGTGTGCCCCGGCGAGCAATCGCGTGAACGCACACCCGCACGCCAGCGTCAGTACTACCAATCGCGTCCCTGGATACGTGTACGCAAGCATGAACGCGCCACCAAACGCAACCGCCGCATGACTGCTAGGTAGCCCCATCCCCAGCCCCTCAATCCCATGCCCGAACCAATCAAATGCATACCCACCCGCGTTTGGCCCATCAGGTATCGGCCTGTGCCTTCGTATGACATCCTTCAAAATTTCCGCCGCCAAACCCGAAAGCCCCGCCGCAAAGAACACCGCCAACCCAGGCCGCAGCGCCGCATGAATGTTGAACCGCATCCCATGCCTTGCTCGCTCGCGTTGCCTCATAATCCCATACCCCATCAGCGCACATGCAACCGCAATCCACGAGGGCAGATATCCAACTTGTCGTAAAAACTGATACCAATCGCGCGTGCCCACCGCCTCTTCGCTCATCCCAAGCAGCACATCCGACTTGACTGTCAAAAAAATTGACCGATCCAGCAAGCACACAACTACAAACGCGCCCGCCATCGGCACGCCCCATAGCACAGCCCGCAGCGCTAGCCTCTTTCTGCGCATGGAGCGCTGCACAGCCGTCGGCGGATTTCGATCGCCAAGCGTCATCGATAATCCTCCTGCTCGCCCACAACACGCCTAGGCACCCCATCAAACCCGCGAAACCCATACCCCAAGTACGCTGGCCTGTTGCGCTTCCCTTCCCCATCCAGCTTCCCCACCAGCTTCAATTGCTCAAAGTGTGGCTGCCACACCATCGGGTCCGCGCTCCCAATCACCACCGCAGGCCGGTCAAGCAGCTTGGATTGCAAACGCACATTCGTATCGTCCCAATAGTCATATTGCGTCTTCCTCCCTCCCACCAAACTACTCACGCAGTACACCACCGGCTTACTCGGCATATAAAAAGCCAACTGCGCCGCACGCCCATAGTGCATCGCCATCACAAACGGATCTCGCCCCGTCTCCGTGTATAACTCGCGCATCAGCCGATCCGCGTGCGCACCCATCTCGCGCCCGCCGGTAAACCTTCCCGTCGGTATGTACACCCAGTCAGGCACAAACTTCCTCGTCGTGTCATTCTTCCCCGCGACCTCTCCCAATCTCGCCAAAGGCACAAGCAAAGGCATCCCAACCAGCGTCACCAACCCCACAACAATCGTCGCGTACCACATCACCTGCGTAACCGTCTCAGGCCTGCGCACAAAGAATCCTTGCCTAGGCCTGGGCTTAGGTAACGCGCACCACGCAACCAGCTTGGCCTTCCACTCCTTCATCCCGCGATCAATTGCCAGCCCTGCAAGCGGAAACCACGTGAGGTACGTCGCTAGCGCCCAGTTCCCCTCAGGCTCTGCAACAAAGCTCACAAGCAGGTAAAAAGCCAGCAATGGTGCACCAACCCAAAAACAAAAAATCCCACCAATTCGCACATGCGAGCCCATCGTTTCCTCTCGCCGAACCCGCAACAACCCAAGCATCATCAACGCTAACACCGGCCCAATCATCCCGATCTGCGTTCCAATAAACGACAACGTCCACATCGGGTCATAGTGATACCCCTTTGACGCGCTCTGCGTCACTTGCGTATCACCACCCGCAAGCCCAAGGTGCCCCAATAAGTGCGCAACCGTTGGCCACCCTTCTCGCACATTCCACACAATCACAGGCGACACCGCCGCGCCAAACAACACTAATCCCAGCGCCAAACTGAGCGCAATCCATCCAAAATTCACCATTCCGCGCCCACGACTCGCAGCCGAACCCGCAGCCGAACCCGCAGCCGAACCCGCAACTAAGCCATCGCGCGTGAACCACCACGCCGCAAAAATCCCAGGCACCGCAAGCAGAATCGTGTACTTATACAAAAACCCCACACCAAGCACAAAGCCCAATAGCGCCAGCGCCCACCCCTTGCGTTCCTTTAGACCCATCCACGCGAGCAACGCCGCCAGCGCCCAGCACAGCGCATAAGGCCCGTCGATAGTCATCAACAAACCCAACACCTGGAACAAAGGAACTAACACAAACGCCAGAGCCGCACACACCGCCGCCCGCACTGATCGCGTGATCTTCCGCGTAAGCACCGCGATGCACAGTGCCGTCAAGCCCGACATCACAGGCGAAGCGGCACGAACCCCAAACTCTGTATCGCCAAAGATCCCTGCAGTAGCCGCAATCGTCCACGCGATCCCAGGCCCCTTGGTGTAATACGAAAGCTCAAGCCTTCGCGACCACTCCCAATAAAACGCCTCGTCTTCAACAAGCGTGTACGGGCACAACCACGCAAGGTATATCAAGCGTGCCGCCGTCATCACGCACAGCCCAATGACCATTCCGCGCCATGTCAGAAAGTAGTTCAAAAAGAAGCCTAGAAAGCAGTTCAGCAAAGAGCCAACCTGCCCACCCAACATTCCGCTTCTACGCCCATCTAAACGCCTGGCGTCCCCTGCCACGCCTGCCGCGCCATCAGTGCCTGCCGCGCCATCAGTGCCTGCCGCGTCATCAGCGCCAGCCGCGCCATCCATATCTGGCGAAGGTGTTGTAGTTTGGCCATTGCTCACGTGTTGAAATCCTCAGCCTTTCCTACCATCGCCTCGCCAAATGACTACTTCGTCTCGCTGCACAAGCGTCTTGCCTGTGTCTACTCCTTCTACTTCTTCTTTCGATACAAGACTCTAAGCGCACTGCCTCAACCGCTATTCAATACCCTTGCGCACACGCAAGCCTAACTCCCTCGAGTGCCGAACCCATCTAGTGTCGCGTCAAGCCTCGATACATCACCAGCGTGTAGATCCCAAGTCCAACAACTCCCGACCACATCAAAATCAAGCCCGGCGCACCAAACGATCCAACCATCGGCGACCCGCCCCCAATCGTGACCAGCGACGCCAGCGCAGGCACAAACGTCCACAAGTACACGCCCAACACCCGCCTGCCCATAAACCGCATCGCCGCAATCGCCCCCGTCAACACCATCACCAACGCGGAGACCGAAATCGCCATTCGTTCGTGCCGCTTACTCAGTATGTCCTTTTCAAGATCGATCAGCTTGCGCGCGACCTCATGCCGTGCCGACGCTACGCGAGGTTCGGGCATCTGGCCAATCCCCGCTCCATCGCGCCCAACCGCGTTTGCGTCACTCTCTGCAAGCATCGCGTCAACGCTCATATCCATGTACCTGTTCGCCGGGTCACTTGCAAACTGCAACTCGCCCACCTCAAAGGCTTCGAGTTCCGCGCCAGGCAAGCTCACGCCTTGCGCCCCCGCGTCCGCACGCCTTGCCTCCGCGCGCTCAAGCTGCACCGTCACCGAAAACCGTGGCGTCCTTGCATCCGGCCCAAGCGAGGTGATCAACCTGCCTGCCCTCGCCGATAACACCATCGACACTCGCTCCCTCGCGCCACTATTCCCACTCGCGCCCACATCCGCCTCGCGATTCAATTTCAGCGCAATTGGCTCACTCCCGCTAGCAGTCAGCCGTAGCGATTCACCCTCGCGCACCGCTCGCGCTCCCGAGAGCACCACCGCCTCCCCACGCATATCAACCAGGTTAATACTTGACCCAGAATTCAGAATGTCCTGCGTCTGCTTGAGGCCATCTACTTGCGCAAGCGCCAACGCCAGCGCACGCCGACGCTGCTCCATCCAGTTCATCCGCTCAGGCTTGGTCCGCAGCCTGGCAAGCTCCGACGCAGGCAAATATTTCGGGCTATCACGAAACGTATTTGGCACGCTCCACGACAAATTTACATTATCGCGAAACCCAACCACGCCCCGCCCTTGTTGCACTGCCACCACATTTTCCAAGCGCATCACGATTCGTGATTGGCCCGTCTGCATGCCATTGTTTCGTCGTTCGCCCGTAGCCGTTCCGCCGCGATCCTCGCGCTCATTGCCAT
Organism: Phycisphaerales bacterium; assembly: GCA_038240875.1. GTDB lineage: Bacteria > Planctomycetota > Phycisphaerae > Phycisphaerales > UBA1924 > JBBRGG01. The sequence continues at coordinate 8,972 of JBBRGG010000079.1, forward strand.
CATCCACAGGCGGGAACAGCCACAAATACGCCCTCGACGCCGTCACTTCCGTCACCGGTTCCTGGTCCTTGCCCAACTCAATGGCCGCAAACCGTTCCAGCGTGAGCACGTCCGTCGCGCCCGAGCCCGCTGGCGCTTCGCTTCGCACGCACGAGTCGGCGAATATCTGCATCTGATCAAACGAAACCGCTCTGCCCTTTACAATCTCCGCCTCGATATATCGTGCCGCGTTAAACGCAATCACCCGCTGTGCCGATTGCAAAAACCGCGGGATGATCTCCTGTGTGAGCGCCACCATCAGCCCCATCAACACAATCCCCGCCACCAGCGCAGGCATCAACAATGCTCGATGGCTGATCCCGCCCGCATGTGCCGCGAGCGCTTCGCGATCCGCCGCCATCCGGTGGTAGACAAGCGTCGCTCCAAACCCTGCACCAAAGGGCAACGCATACGCCAACCCAGGCGGCACCAGCATCGCCATCAGCATCAGCGCGTCCGCCGCCGACAAATATCCATCCGACAAAGGCTTGATCGCCAACGCCAAACTCACCACCACCACAAGCACCAGTGTGGATAGCGTGATCAACTTCGCAAGGTCCGCGAAGGTCGCTCTCCATAGTGTTCGAGGTACTCGTATTCGCATCTCTGCTTCATTACTCCGCTTGTGCTCGCTCCAACCTGGTTCATGCACGTTGTCGAACGCATGCCCTCTGTCGAACGCACCCAACGTCTCGCCCGCTACGTCGTGCGAACAACAACGTAAAGTCTCTCACAGAATGACTACTACTTCTCGTGGTACAGGTATCCAGCCTTTGTCTACGCCTTCTACTTGTTTATTCTGTGAAAGGCTTTTTAGAGGCACATAATACGAGCCAATCCAACACGAGCCAATCCAACACGAGTAGTCACTTCGCATTCCAAACTGCCTCAAACCAAACTGCCTCAAGCCCTCAATCAAGACCTCCGCCTACTACCGTAGCATTCCCGAAATTTCATTTGCTCCTCATCAGTCCATTCACACCAGTCCATTCACACCAGTCCATTCACTTCCTCGCCACATCTCGCTCGCAACCCACATTAGCATGCCCACCCCGATTCAATCCTCAACTCCTACCTCGTCTTCAACCACCACTACGCGAACGCGTAGCCGCCTTTCCTTCCTCAAAGGCCGTCCCCCTTTCGAGCCCTTGGCTCGCTGGGAAATCTTCCTCCTCGCCCTCCTCCCCCTGCTCATCATCTCCTTTGGCGCAATCACCCTCAATCGCTCCGCCTACATGCAACGCCGAATGACCGACGCGGGCGTTTACTTCCGCGCCGCCTGGGCACTCACTGTCAATCTTGACCCATACGCCGTCCGCGATGACAACTACTGGACCTATCTCTATCCTCCGCCTTTAGCCATCGCCGCGATCCCATTGGCCGACCCACCAACCGGCGCACCTCGCGATCGCTATTTCCCCTATCCGCTTTCAGTTGTGCTCTGGTACACCTTTGGCGTAGCCTGCCTCGCCGCCGCCGCCCACTGGACGGCAAAGGCTCTCGAACTCACAAGCGCCGACTCGCGTGTTCGTTCTCTCACCTTTCGACAACGACGATGGTGGGTTGATCGCACGCTCCCCATGCTCATCTGCATCCCGGCAATCGGCTCAACTATCTCCCGAGGCCAGGTCAATATCATCTTGCTCGCAGGCATCGCCGCGATGGGACTAGCCATCGTTGTGCGCACACACCAAGTAGCTAGCCATAGCAAATCAAGCTCGTTACGTGGCCACTATCGCGCTGGCATGTGGCTCGCGCTCATCGCCTGCGTCAAAATCTTTCCCGCCTACCTCGGTCTTTATGCGCTCGCCACCGGCCGCTGGCGAATCGTTGTCGGCGCGATCCTTGGCACCCTCCTATTCATGGTCGCGCTGCCCTCGGTCGTCCTAGGTCCAACTCGCATGGGCGAGTTAAATGCTTCCTTCGCCCGCTTCATGCTCTTGCCACATCTTGGGATCGAACTCAATCCGGATAGTCCAGTAGACAAACTAGCCTTTGACAAGCCCTCCATTGATAAACCTTTCGTAAACAAAGTAGACGAGCTCCAGCAAGCCACAGGCAACCAGTCCTTCATCGCCATCATCCATGGCTCGCGCAACCTCGAACAAGTCATCGCCGAACGCGTCATTCGCCCAACCGCAAACGAACAGCTTGCCCACTGGATCTTCTCTGCTGTGATAACAGTGACCACACTCGCAGCGATCATCCGCGCCAACCGCCGTCGAAACAAACTTGTTCCAAACTGCGACCGCTCGCTTGGCACGCGCGACGACCTGCTCGCGATCGCTACGCTGACCGCGGCGATGCTCCCGATTTCCCCTGTATGCCATAACCATTACTTCGCGCTACACATGCCACTCATCGCGGCACTTCTCGCCACCCGAATGGACCGCCAGCGCCACGTCGATCTTGATCCCAAAGCATGGCTGCTTATCTGTGTATACGTCTTCGCCGCAATCCTTCCCCGAATGCCTGGCCTTGAAAACCTTCGCCCACTTGGGGTCATGATGTACTCTGGACTTGGCCTGTGGGCCTTGGGCGTCCGCTCGCTTTGGGTGGGTGATTCGTTCTTGATTTCCGACCAATCTGCGATTTCTCACCAATCCGCGATTTCTCGCCAATCCCCGACTCGGTAATACATTGAGCTCCCTGCTGCCAATCCGCAAGAGCGACGCGCACGTCTGGATCGTGTGAAGAGGTTGCAAGGAATTTGCAAAATACACCAAACAATCTGTTAGACAGGTTGTCTTTGCGCGATTGTGATGCATCTTGTAGTTGTGTGGTGATGCATTGCAGGGATTTGGTGTTGCTGCTGGAAGAGCAGCACCTGCGATGAGGTGCTCGACTGTCCGTACTCCGTCGTGGGGTCGGCGGCATTTGTACGCCTGCGATTCGCCAGGCTGGCGCGTCGCGTAGAGAGTCGGCATCACGATGAGTGCGCTATCACGCCAACCACACGTTCCGCGGCTTGCTGCTGATTGGCAAGCCGATGTGACCCAACTTCTAGACGAGCATCACATGGTTGCCTGGTCGGACGTGCCCGCACGCCGAACCCAGTTCGCCGTCGGCTTGGCCCAGTTTCTTGGGCTTCAACGCGACGCTGAGGTTTGCGTCTTCTATGGCAAGCACATCGCGGACCTCGACGCCTTTTGCCATCAACTTGAACGCTCGATTCCTGGGCCTTCGCTTGAGCGCCGATTCGAGGGTACGGCGGGCATCGCCTCGCTTCTTCGCTCACGCGAAACCATGCGTGGCCGTCCCGCGACCAAGTTTCGCTATTACATCTGGCACGACGCCGACGCGTTACTCTTAAAGAACCACAGGCTCTTTGGGCAGATAGTCGACGCAATCGCGGGCGTCGCCGCGGAAGCCGAGTACGTCAGCGATGATTTGCTCCTGCTTCACCGCGCGGTGTATATCGGATCGAGCGTGCTGGATGTGTACGCCGAAGACCCTCGCGGGCAATTCCAAAACTGGTTCGACGACGGCGCAGGCGATCCATTCTGGAAGGTTGTGACCGGAATCGAACGGCCACCCTTTGTTCGCTACCGGGCGGACTCAATCTACGAGTCGTAAGGCTCTGTCAAAGATTGGGTTACGGCAGGACTTGAAATACGGTTGCGCGACAAATTGAGCTGCTTGATGTAGACCACTATCGACCGCTGCTTTGGGCGTTTCGTGATGACCACTGAGAGAGGGGTCGCGCCGGGCTGATAAGCCGTCCGTGCGCGCCCCTCTTTCGTTTACAATGGTTGGCAGAGGAACGATGTAAACGAAGTGCATGAAAGACGTGGGGGGTGTTGTTTGGGTACGGTCGGTGGGGGTGTTGCCGGAGGAGTTGCAGGGGCCAATGGTGGCGCACTCGCTGGGGCGGGCCTTGGAGCCGGGGCTGGTGCAGTGTGCGGGGCAGCATGGGAGTACTTCTTTGCCGAACCAGATTGATATCAATGCGCTCTCACAGCAAGTGCTTCTGGCGATACGGCAGGGCGTTGAGGAAGACTTTCTCGATGCCCTGATGTGCAACAGTTATGATTTTGACACACAGGAACAGGCTGTCGTAATGTTCTTGGATCGTTCAACCCCAGACGACTGGCGCAATGCCCGTTGTTGGTTCGGGAACATTCGTCCCGATCTTTCATCGAGTGTCTGTTTTGATACTCCGATCGAAGACGCCTTCCTGAGTATAATGCGCCGGTGGCTGGCGGACCCCGAATGGCATGACGACAGTTGTGCTCATCTGCAAGATTTTGCCCAAGATATGCTTCATCTACGCAGGAAGTAATCGATGCCGCAGCCACAACGAGCTTCAACACGCGTGCTCAAAAAGGGCGACGGCAGAGCGACCACGATCACCGGGTCTTCCGCGTGCAAGCGGATACTTGGTCGCATCAAAGATGCATATGCTGGTTCCGGCGGATGCGGCAGTGTCGATTGCAACAAGCTAGAGAATGGCAAGAAAGATGCGGAAGAGTGCGCGCTCGATCTCGGTGTCGCGCTCCAAGACGCAGGAGTTCCAGACAGCGCTGCAACCAAGACATGGCAGTCAGTAGGCGACAATTACAACAAACTAGTCGAGTCCTGCTGGAAGGCCAAATGCGGTTCATCCGGGAGGTCAAATTAGCCATGCGCGTGCTCGGCGAGTCCGTTGCTCGGTGCGACGCCACGCTCGTTCGTGGCACGGTTGCCGTGGTCGATCCAGAGATCTCAGGATGGAACGATGTGGTGCATCTCAGCGAAGAAGGACTGTCGCGCTTCCGTGAAGTCGAGCTGCTTCCTCGCGAGTGGCTGCGACTGGCAACTCGGATTGGGCCACACTACCGGCTCCTTGAAGGCGCATGCTACAGCCGGTTCGGTGAACCGGAATATACCGATCAGCAGAGAAGAGACATCCTTGAGGGGCGCACGCCTAAGGGCCGAGACGGTAAGCCGATCGAGGGACATCACAAACAGCCGGTTGAAGATCATCCTGATTTGGCCGACGACCCTGACAATATCGAATTCCTCGAC
>JBBRGG010000080.1:0-13961 GCA_038240875.1 Phycisphaerales bacterium
CGGGGACGGCCCGTTTCGCGGTCCATGACCAACGAAGCCGAGGAAACCGCGCCGTGGGGCTCAAAGAGAGCCTTCAACTGGGATTCCGTGGTGCTGAACGACAAATTACCTACGTACATCTTCATGCTGCATCCATCCAAAGCCCGGGCAGATCGTGACCGGTGCTTCAGCTCGGGCAAATGAGGAGCGCCGGTGACCTTGAGCGCGCCTATCTCAATCAAAGCGGCCCGAAGACATATAAGCCTATGCGCTTCTTTCACACTACGTTGACTTTCGCAAACCGTTTCGTCACTAGATTCTGCGACAATCACTCTTAGATACGAAAAAAGTGCCCTGACACGCTGCGAGGGCACTTATTACGTCGGTTTTCTTTTCAATTAGATTCGACACTTCAAGAGGTAAAGGCCACCCAAAAGTATCCATTCAAGCTCAAAAGCAACCCAAGCGCACGACATGATTCAAGCTTTAGACGTTCGCCACGCCGCTGGAAAGAATCTGCTGCTTGGATCGTGCACGAGCCCCCGCCTTGGCATCGGTGCCTGCGACTTTAAGCTCAAGAGATACATCGGCCTGCGTCAGTTCTTCAGCGGGTATTGCCATCTCCGCGAGGATCGTGAGCTGGTTGTCGGCCATACGCACAAAGCCGTCCTCCACGTAATAGCTTCGCGTGCCGCCGATGCCCTTTTTGCTGTCGGCGAAGGTCAGCTTGAGCTCACCCAAGCCCAATCGAGCAAGGATCGGAGCACGCCCTGGGAGGAACCCCATCAAGCCGTCCCACATCGGGACTGAGGCATAAGTGATCGCGTCGTCGAGCATCGCCGCCGAGGGGGTCACTAGCTTGCAGATCATCTCTTTGGCCATGGCCCAAACTCCTCTTCTTCCAAGCCTTTGGCGCAGACTCAACAGCCCAGATCCAAAGTCTTTTCAAGGTTCAACAATGGTTCGTAACTAGCATATCCCTCGCAGCTCGGTCAGCAGCATAAGCGGGAACTAATCGTAGACGCGACGGACTCACGACGCTGTCCACGCCAAAAACACTCAAGGTCCGAATCTGTCCAAACCAAATCCCTCCATACGCTGGCTTCGTGCGTCCTGGGTTGCCGATCATTTTCGCTGCATTGATCCTTGCTCTTCTTGTAGCGGCGAGCTTGCGCATGGGCCTTGATTTTTGGGCCGCCGACCCAGACATGGTCGGCACGCTCCTCAAAGTTCGTGGCATCCGAGTCGGCGTCGCGATCATCACCGGGAGCGCACTTGCCGTCGCAGGCGTTTTGTTGCAAGCACTCTTGCGAAATCCTCTTGCGTCACCCGACGTACTTGGCTTATCTGCGGGCGCTGGACTAGGTGTCATGATCGCCGCCTACAGCGCGTATGCAGCAGGATTAGGTATCGCGCATCTGGGGCTTTGGTCCGCGCCCGCTGCACTGGTTGGCGGGCTTGGTGCGCTCGGGCTTGTCTATCTTATAAGCCAGCGCCGCGGCCTTGTTGAACCAGTTTCGCTCATCCTGGTTGGCGTAGTGGTCAGTATTTTGTGTGGCAGCGGCATCGAATTTATCAAGCATTTGCTGCCGGATCGCGGGACAGCCGTGGGAAGGCTCTTGATGGGTTCAGTGCGAGATGTATCGATTTCGATGCTGATTGGCAGCGGCTTAGCGGCACTCATCGGCATTCTGGCCGCCTGGACCTCTGCGCGAGCAATCGATGCGGCGTCTCTCCCCGAAGACGAAGCCCGATCCGTGGGTGTTCAACTTGGCGTACTACGTTTGATCTTGTTCTCAGTTGCGGGCGTTCTTACCGCAGCTTCGGTAGTGCTCACGGGACCAATCGGCTTTATTGGACTTGTTGCGCCGCACCTGGCTCGATTGCTGGTTGGCCCATCGCACCGAATACTCATCCCGGCAGCCGCAATCTTGGGCGCGACGATTGTCGTGCTCGCCGACGCGCTCGCGCGAGTGATCGATTTAGGCTCTGGGCCGATGCCCGTGGGGATTCTCACGACAGTGCTCGGCGGGCCTTTGTTTATCTGGATGCTGCGGACACAGATGCGTGCTCGCTAAAGACCTTTGAATCGTGAGCATGCTGCCGCGACTGCTCGTGCAACAAAGCAAAAAAACGCGGGGTCCGAACGATTCGGTGATGTACCGCTCCGCTCGGACCCCGAGGAGTTGGCTCAGAATGCCCGAAACTATACCCCAAAGCCTTACCCACCGCTACTGGAATGTCCTGTGCACACACTTACGCCGATGGCACACAGACGTTTCAAGGATATTGGCTTGCTGCGTAAACGTATTTGGTCAGTTTGGCTTGGTCTGGGCTGGCTTGACTTCAATAGGCTTGATTTCGACCGGCTTCTTCTCGTTCTCTACAGGCTTGACTTCCATTTTGGAATCGTCCTGTGCCTTGGGTGCTGGCGTCACGCTGACCACTTCGATATCGAAGTAGAGGGAAGCATTTGGCGGAATCACGCCTGGGCGGCCACGTTCCCCATAGGCAAGTGCGCCAGGAATCATGATGCGCCGACGGTTACCAGGAACCAGCTCCGTCATCGCGCGGTTCCAACCCTCGATAAGTTTGGTTTCAAAGGCGTATTTGAGAGGAGAGCCACGGTCGTACGACGAATCAAAGACCTTGCCGTCGGCGAGGTAGCCAACATAGTGTACCTCGATGACGTCGCCTGCTTCCGCGACCTTGCCATTCACGGGCGCGTTGTAATTCACCACCGCCAACCCATCGCCCAAGTCCTTCATGCTCGCAACAGATTTAGATTTGCTGAACTCATACGCATCTCCCGCAGCGGGGCCCCAGACCTGCTTGCCCGCAGAGTCCATTCCCTTGTCTGAGCTCTTGAAGCTCGCCGAATCAAACGAAATCGAACTGGTCATGCTGGTCGCGCCCCCAACGCTCGTGGGATAGGCGTGGTCGGTTGCGCCCTTATATCCAGCGCCATCGGCGGTCAGCCTGATATCCAATGTCGTCACAAAGTCGTCCGCAGCCAGATTTGGGAAGTTTGCCGGTGCGGCGAACGTGCCCACCGCAGAACCGAGCACGCCCCCTTTGCGACGAAATTCCAGTGTCCGCATGTGGATCGCGTTGTTCGCGCCGCGGTAGAAGTGCCACACGCCATGGCGGTACGGACGCCACGCGCTGTCGGCGCGAGCTGTTTCAAAGTACATGACGTCGGTCATGCCTTCGATCGCGACAGGCGCCGCACTGATGATGACGCCCACGCCATTGTCCAAGGCTTGGTTGCTCGTCCATGAACCGGTCAGCATGGCGCCGATCTTCTCCAACTCAGGGTTGGTCCAGGCGGGGGCAGCGGCTGCCGCGATCATCTTCATTTCAGGTTTGCTGTCCTGTGCAATCGCCGAATTTGCCACAATGCCGGTGGCGATGCCTGCGATTGCGAGCATGGTGCAAAGAGTACGACAAGTCATTATCTGCATGGGTGGTCTTTCCTTGGTACTTGAGAGCGATGCATGAGCGATCAGGTTTATTTATTTTTTACACGGATAACGCGTGCGTCAACCTGCTTACATGCATTCCAATTAATCTTGGCGTCTGATTCAATCGTGGCTTCCGACTCAATCTTGGCATCTGACAAGGCTGCGCTCGGTATTTTAATGGTTTACGGACGTGTACGCGATACATCGGCCAGATTACGTGCGTAGTCCAATCAGGGCAGCATGTTAGGCTTATGCCAACTCGGGGAAGAGTTTAATGGTCGCCGCGAGCAAGTCCTTGACGTGAGAGATGGATTCGTCCATGCTCGCACGTTCTTCGGGGTTCATATTAAATGTAATGACCTTTTCGACGCCGTTGCCACCGATGATACAGGGGACGCCGACGAACATGCCCTTGCCCTTTTTGCCCGTGGCGATGCCGAACTCATCTTCGCAGTACGCGGCACAGGGAATGACCCGCTTCTTATCGCGAACGATGGCCTCGACCATTTCGACCGAACCTGCAGAAGGGGCGTACCAGGCGCTAGTGCCCATGAGCTTAACGATCTCTCCGCCACCGACTTTGGCACGATCAACGCACGACTTGATCTTCTCGGCGGAGAGCAAGTCCTGGATCGGGATGCCGTTGACGCTGGTCAAGCGAGGCAGTGGCACCATGTCGTCGCCGTGGCCGCCAAGAAGCAAGCCTTGAATGTCTTCGACCGAGCAGCCAAGCTCCATCGCGAGAAAGGTTTTGTAGCGAGCAACGTCGAGCGCGCCAGCTTGGCCAAGCACGCGGTTGGCGGGAAAGCCGGTGACCTTCCACATCACGTACACCATCGCGTCCAATGGGTTGGACACGACGATGACGATCGCGTCGGGTGCGTACTTCTTGATGTTCTCGGCGACGTTCTTGACGATCCCTGTGTTGATCGAGACAAGGTCATCGCGGCTCTGGCCCGGCTTGCGAGGTACCCCTGCGGTGACGATGATGACGTCAGAACCCGCGATGTCAGCGTAATCAAAGGTGCCTGTGATGCGTGCGTCGAACTTCTCGACCGGGCCACAGCAGGCAAGATCCAGAGCCTTGCCCTTTGGCATGTGAAGCTCGGGCTTGTCCTTGTTGGCGATATCGAGAAGCACGACATCGCCCAGTTCCTTCATGGCGATAGAACGGGCGCACTCGCCGCCGATGTTTCCTGCACCGATAACGCTGATCTTCGCGCGACGCATGGCCATATTCAGTGAACTCCTATGGTGGAAACCGCTGATGGAAAAAATACTGCAAACGATCTACATAGCGCGAGCGGTGGTACTGCAGATAATGGTCCGTACGCATCTCTCATGACTTACACTTCCCGCCCAACCATAGGTACACGAATTGTGCGCACCAACCTGGCCGAAACGTACCCAGCATACCAGCCCGGACAGTTGGTGCAAACATGTAAGGACGCTGGCCAAGCACGCTGGCCCTCGTCCCCGCAAGCATAAAACCCTCATTCAGCTTCCTTTAGTACGATGAGCCTTCCCAACGCCTCACCAGCGCAAAGGATCGTACATGACACAACTCAAGTCCGATTTCGCCGCGTCCCACTCTAAGCCTCTCGCAGGCCGCAAAGTTGCAGTACTTGCAACCGATGGCTTTGAACAGATTGAACTTACTTCACCTGTCGAAGTACTCAAAGCCGCCGGTGCAGAAGTCTCTATCGTCAGCCTCGCCGCCGGTGAGATCCAAGGCTTCCACCACTTCGATAAGGCCGACCTCTTCCTTGTCGATCTTGTCGTCACCAACACATCTGCCTCTACCTTCGACGCCCTACTACTTCCGGGCGGCTTGGGCAACCCTGATGTTCTTCGCGCGAACCCTGCTGCAGTCTCCTTCGTCCGCCAATTTTTCGAGCAGCACAAGCCTGTCGCCGCCATCTGCCACGGCCCTTGGCTGCTCGTCGAAGCCGATGTCCTTAAAGGCCGCCATGTGACGTCGTACCCATCCATCAAGACCGACCTTATTAACGCTGGCGCAGAATGGACAGATGAGGATTGCGTCGTCGATCAAGGCCTTATTACCAGCCGAAGTCCCAAAGACCTCGAAGCCTTCAACGCCAAACTGATCGAAGAATTCGCCGAAGGCGTCCACCAAGGCCAGCACGCCTAAAAAATCCCGCGTGACACCACTACTTTCCGGTTGGCCTCGCCAATCTGCCCGTGTTGCCCCTGAATGATGGTTTGGGTGGCAAACCCGCTGCATCTTCTCCAACGCCTGCGACTGCTTGACTAACAACGAAGCCAAGCTGAAGGTTCTTTGTGCTTCAGACCCCGCGTGCTTTACCTGTCCCGCCTGCCCTGCTTACCTCGCTGACTACAACCAGGATGGCGGTATCACCGGCGAAGATTCGGTGCCTTCTTTACCGCCGTCGAAGCTGGCGGCTGCTGAGAGCAGGCATTCGTGTAGTAAAGCCATTCACTTAGAACGTTCAACCCTGGCACGAGCCGGGGTTTTTTCATCGGGTACTTTGTTTATATTGGGTACTTTGTTCAAATTGTGTTCTTTATTCAAATGAAAGAAGGCCAGCCCAAGGCCGACCTTCTGTGACAAATTTCTATGTGCATGGCTCACACGCGCCAAAGGCTCAACTTACCGCACGCGACGGCGACGCCCAGCGCATACGCCAAGCAGCGCAAAGCCCGCGAGCGTGGTCGGCGCGGGGATCACGCTGACGTTGAGATTGTCAATGCCCCAGGATTCATCGCCGCCACCTTGCCAGCCATTGCCCGAAGCAAAGAACGAGATCGTGACGCTACTCGCGGTGTGAGGAATGTTCTGGAGCGAAGACTCAAGGCTCATGTCATAGGCCCGGTCGTTGAAGCCGCCGAAACCGCGTGAGGCTAAGCCGTTGCCGATGTCGCCATTGACAGGCGGGTTGTAGTTGACGCTGCCAGACTGAATGGCGAAAGTCGCCTGGAAAACCGAGACGCTGTCAACCGTGACATTGAAGAAGTCGGGAGAGGGTGCGCCGTTGGTGCTATCCCAGCTATCGATGACCGCGAGGAGGAACCCGATGCTGATAGACGTGTGTGAAGGGAGGTTGGTCATGGTGAGGGTCGTCGCGGCGGCGGGGTTGCCGGTGCTGTCGTTGTAGAGGAAGTTGCCACTGAAGGTGTTGCCCAGGTTGCCCAAGCCATTGAAGCCTTGAACGCCGGCATTGTTGATGAAGCCACCGATTTCAGCGGGCGTGCCGGTGTTGAAGTCATTGAAGAAAACTTGTTGGCTCATGGCGGAGCCTGCAGTAATCGCGACAACGCTTGCGGAAATCAGGGTACGAATCATGGCATCTCACTCCAACGAGTCGGTTCAAGTACCGTTCAGAGCGCACACTGCTCATGAAAAGCCACGGCATGGCGAATTGCAATGTTTGACCAAGAACCTAAAGTTACATCACGGTACCGGAAATGCCAATAATCCCTGAATTATTCCTGCGAATCGTCCCAAAGCACACACACGTTTAGGCGATTGCAGTCGATCTCAACTCGTTAACCCCACCCCAAACCCCCCACTCAAAACGAGTACGGGTCGTCTAATCCCCGGCGACGTGGCGACACCGAAGCAGGAGCCACCGCCGCCTCTCTGCACGCTGATTCAAGTGCTTGGGCCAGTTTCTCGTGATCCGGGACCGCGTCGAGATATTCCAGCAAGTCCTCAACCCTGTGGTCCGCAGGCCAGCTTGGCTTAACCTTCGCGATCGCGGCGTCTCCCAATGCTTCTTGCGCTCGAAGCAACCACGCACAGTCAGGTGTGCCGTTTTCTGGCGCTTCGACCCGAACCCGAACCACAGGCGACATGTGCCACGCTTCGGAATCTGGCCCGACTGCGACTAAAGGCCATTGCCCTGATTTGGTAGTGGGCTCGCGACACAGCACCATCGCAGGAACTTTCTTTCGTGCCAAGCGTTCGCGCACTGCGCGAGCCTCCACTCCCACTATCGGTGGGCACACCAAAAAACACCCAGGCTTGGGATCAAACTTCGCCGGGAACGGTGCCGAAATTAGGGTGACTCGTCCGGTGTCAGTGGCTTCATGCCTCAACTGCCTGCGAGCTTCTTGCAATGGCATGCATATGCGTGCCATGCGTTCAAACTCGCGAGCACGCAAGGCGGCCTTGAGAGCCTTCATGCACAGGATGTCAGCCTCAAAGTACGCCGTCTCGACCAGCGCATTGCTCGCTCGCTCCATCAAGTCATCGATGGCACGAACGTGTGGCGGCGGGTTTGATGCGGCGTATGGTCCCAAGGTTGAATCGTTGGCGCATCACGTGGCCAACGTTGGAACAAACCCAGTTCTTGGGGTTTTGGGGGAATTGCTGCCGATGTGCATGGAATCCAACCGCAATTTCTTGCAGTTATTTTACGGCTTCATTTTCTGCACATGTTCCGAGAGAGCACGCAAGAGCATGCTCCATCCATCCGCGGCGGCATCAAGGTCGTACGCCACGATGTCCGAGAGTGCCGACCAATCCTGATTTTGCACCGCTTGCTGGATCGACTTGCTCACAACGACAAACTTCTGCGCCTGTTCGTCAAAACCGGCGTTGCCATCGGTCATCGCGACCTTCGAGAGGTCAACCCTCAAGATCACACGGCTGTGTTCGATCAATTCTTGCACGGCTTGCCACGTACCCAGCACTTCGCGAAGTTGGTCCATCGCGGCTTGGATGTTTCCCGCCGTGAGTGCGTCGGCGACCGCCGAATGCAAGGGCTTAAGCGTGGTGAGCGCTTCGATCGCGTCATGCAGGCTTACGCGCACAAGCGTGCGCGGGTCGGCGGAAATCATGAGCACTTCGGTGTGCACACCGGGCACGTCTGATGGATTTGCGAGCTGATCACCCAACACCGACGCGCCGTCGGCCTTCACTTCGATGATGATCCGCCCGAGTGATTCCGCACGCTTGGCTCCTGCGGAAATGCACGCAGCGAGCGTCGGGCGGTCAAGGTCGATTGGGTTGCCGTCGAGTAGAGCCTTCATTGTAATAGTCTGACGTGCGAACGTGCGTTGAGCAATAGGGTTGGGCCTGAAACGCTGCGGAAATATTTGACTATGCGAACTATGCGGCTGGTTAACATTGATTTTATGGAGGCTGGATTAAATCAAGTTGGATTTGTTGGCGCGTTCTGTTCCAGCCTTCGGCGAGCACTCTTTTTAATCAGCTTGATGTTGCGAGCATAGATGACGATGCCACTCGATTGCCCGAGAACGCCGATTAAATCCTGTCTCCATACGAAATAGGCAAACAAAAGCAGCCCGCCGCCAAGGCTCAACCACCAGAAAATCTCAGGAATAACGCTTTCCTTGCGTTTTTCGCTGACAAACCACTGCACGAGCATGCGACCCGAAAACGCGAGCTGCCCGACAAACCCGATCCCTGCCCAGAGCAGCCCGCCCCATCCCGTGATATTCAGGATGCGGAAAACCACCTGCTCCTGCGATCGTACTGCGGACTCATATACCTCGCTGCCGTAACGCTTTATGAACGCCGCGTCATCGATGGGCTCGCTGACAAAGCCATTGCGCAGCATCACGCGAAAGCGGTGCGAAGCCTGTACTGTTAACGAGTTATCCGAAACCAATTGAGCCAGATCGGCACCTGGAAGTGCTTGTGATTGAGCGGCTTGAGCGAGTGTGAGCTGCGTAACTTCGACGATGCCTCGCTCGCTCCCGATGCGAAGCTCGACGCGTGTTGCCCCGGCATCGGGCTTGATGCCATAGAACCGGTCGCGGTTGTTGGAGACCAGATACACACCAAGGCCAACCACCAAGATGATCAACGCGATAGGCTCCCACTTGAAGCGTTTCATGCGTGAAGTGTTCCTGCGGCGGCTTTCGATGGCTTTGCTTCGCTGTGCACGCCTGTGGTGCTGCGGCTTGCAGTTGCTGGATCTATTGTCGCTGGATCGATTGTCGCTGGATCTAATGTTGCTGGGTTAATCGTTGCTGGGTGTAACTTTGAAACATCGATTGAGTCGACCGGCCTGCGGCGCGCGCGCATCCAGCGTACCACGAGCAGGTCAATTAAGCCGGGAAGAGCTCGTTGAAGAATACCAAAGCCATACTTTGTCGTGCCAGCGACGCGTGGGCGATGCCGAACTGGCATCTCGATGACTTTAAACCCTAAGTGCCGGGCGGACACGGGAATAAACCGGTGCATCCCCTTGAACTCTAAGGGAATCAACAGCGCAACCTCTCGCTTCATGATTCGCAATGAACACCCGGTATCGCGGATCGTATCTCCTAACAACCGACGGCGGAAAAACCTGCCCACGCGCGATCCAACCCGTCGAACCACGTTGTCCTTACGCGCGTGGGAACGGTCGCCTTGCACCATGTCGGCACGCTGCGCATCCATCAATGCCAGCATCGCGGGGATGTCGGCGGGGTCGTTCTGCAAGTCGGCGTCGAGCACCACGATTCGCGCGCCTCGGCACGCACGAAAGCCAGCATAGAACGCCGCAGACTGCCCATTACCTTTGCCGAGTGGGGTTTGCGTCATTGCGACCAAACGCAGCCAAGGCCGCGTCGCCATTAATTCAAGTGTCTTGACGCGGGTTGAATCAGTCGAGCCATCGTCGACCAGAACAAACTCAAAGCAAAGGCCGGTTGGCACAAGAGCGGCGTGCACCTCACGTACAAGAGCGTCGACGTTGTCCTCTTCGTTGTGTGCTGGCGCGAGCACGGAGAGGGCGACGCTGGAAGGATTAAGTGCGTGAGCAGAGCAAGGCGTGTTTGGTTCGTCCATCGAGGAACGATAGCGATGATGGAAGCCATATGGCTAAATGGTTAAATGGTCAAAGGGTCAAATGGCTAAAGAATGAAGTATGTTGACGATCTAGAATGGTGTCGTTCTGGAAGTAGTTCGAGAAGTACTCAACCGATCCCCGTGCCAGGTGCCTACAAAGTAGTGCATGGCGTGCGTCGGATCGCGTTTCAGCTATGAGGAATCAGCGATGCATCTGAAACATTCAGGCCGCGAGCATGGCCCACCCGAAGTATCCGTGACGCTCATCCTCGAAGACCCGATGGGTCTGACGGGCAAAGCCATTCCCAAGTACACGCTTATGGGTGGCACCGGCGAAAGCATTCTTGAATTAGCCATGGAACATGGCATCAACATTGAGCACGCGTGTGGCGGGGTTTGTGCTTGTTCGACGTGCCACGTCTATGTTGAAAGTGGCATGGACGCGTTGGCTGAAGCGACCGAAGCCGAAGACGATCGCGTGGAAGAGGCGCCAGGCCTGCAGAAGAACAGCCGATTATCGTGTCAATGTGTGATCGAGAAGAACAAGCCAATGGTGGTGCGAATCCCGTCGTGGAACCGCAATGCTGTGAAAGAAGTGCCGCATTGAATTCGACGGTCGGAGTTCGGCAAAACTATTCATTCACATCGCTTCTTGATAATGTAGCTCTTTGACCATGTAGCTTTTTGACCATGTATCTCTTTAGCCATTTGCCTTTATGCCTCAACCGCGCAAGCTTCACGACGAGTATTTCAAGAAGGCGAAGGCCGAGGGGTATCTCGCGCGGTCGGCGTACAAGCTTCTTGAAATCCACACAAAAAAACGGATTATTCACCGAGGCGATCGCGTGATCGATCTTGGTTGTGCGCCAGGTTCCTGGCTTCAAGTGGCGGAAAAACTCGCCGGGCCGCAAGGCGTGATCGTCGGCATCGATCTCACGTCGGTGGAAGCCCGCTTTGGTCCAAACGTGCGCACCGTCGTGGGTGATGTCACCAAGATCAACCTCGCCGAAATCTTGCCCAACGGGCTCTTCTTTGACGTTTTACTTAGCGACATGGCACCCAACACCACAGGCCATGGCGACGACTTGGTTTCGGCTCGTTTGTGCTACGCCGTGCTCGATGTCGCATCTCGATTTCTTCGCCCGGGCGGCAACCTTGTCATGAAAGTGCTCGAAGGCAGCGAGTACCCTGAGCTTCTCAAAGCCACGCAAAAACTCTTCGTCGAAGCGCGAGGCTTAAAGCCTGCGGCTTCGCGCGACCTTTCACGAGAGATCTTCATCTATGGCTTGGAATACGTCGGCCCGGCGAACGCGATATCGCCGCCTGCACCAGTAAAAGCGGTGCAAAAGTTCTTTGAAAAACTGCCACAAGTAACCATCGATAAGTCGCCACCTAATCCGTATGACAAGCCGCCGAAGATGCCCAGCAGCCAGCTGTACAGCAAGCCGAAGAAGAAGCCTAATTCTTCAGCTAAAGGCAAACCACGCAGCTGAAACCACACCGTAGTGACGTGGTTTGTGCGCACGCTTCGCGTACCAAGTGGGTGCACGCATTCTTCAAGCAAGTCTGGTAATCGTTCCAGCCGCATCGCGCGTGGCGTATGGAAAGCCGCGAGGAATCAGCTCGTCGCGCTGCTGAAGAAAGCCGACCAGAAACTCAAATGCTTCAACCAGCCTTGGCCCAGGGCGGTTGAACATTTGGTTGCCATCGACAATTGCCACGCGCCCACTTCGAACCGCTGGCAGCTCTCGCCACCAGGGTTGCGTTTGGAATTCGCGGGTGCAGGCAATTGCACGATCAAGATCAAAGCCACATGGAGCAATCACGATGGCTTCGGGCTGTGCTGCGAGGATTGCTGCGAGATCAAGACGTATGCTCTTGCCCGCCTTTCGGGCACCTTGTTGAAAGCCCGCCGCAGCTCCCAATCCTGATGGTGCAACCGTCGGGTTAAATGGGTGACGACCCCCGGCACGCTCGATGAGTTGCACGGTCCAATGCCCGGCACAAAATGGCGGGTCGGTCCACTCAAGAAAGAGAACTACCGGGCCTTCTTCGAGGCTGCTGACATATTCCTGAGCCGCGTAAAGCCGCTCGCGCATCGTAACGGCGACATGCATCGCCCGCTCGCGAAATCCAACAGCTTCGCCCACGCGAAGCAGGTCGTCGATCACATCTTCAACCGTGTGCGGATTCAGGCTGATGATCGTGGGCTTGGTAGAGAGTTTGCTCGCGACGCGAGCGACCGCGGCTAGATCGATAGAGCAGACTTCGCAGAGGTCTTGGGTGAGGATCACGTCGGGGCGTAACTCGGCGAGGGTTTGTTCATCGAGAGTGTAAAGCGATTCGCCAGCTGCCAATGCTTTGTAAACTTCGGCGTCGATGGTGCTGGATGAGGAATTGGGATCGATGCGTTGGCGGGTCAAGATTGGCAGGTGTGCTATGGATGCTGGCTCGTCGCACTCATGGCTCTTGCCGACGAGGAGCGAGATCGCGCCGACGGCGTCCAAGAGCTCGGTCGCCGAAGGAAGCAGGCTAACGACACGCATGGCACGATTCCTGGAGTTTGAGAGTGGAGATTGGATCGAGTGTGCCGGGGGGGTAAAGAGGACGCGGTAAAGCAGGTTGAAGATAGCTAGGAGATTTGGTTGCACGAGTCCGAATAATGAAAGTTGTAAGACGTTGCAGGAAGAGGGCTGAGCGAGTCGATGGCCTACCTTTGGAAGTCGAATTTGGCGGTTTGTGCGGAGTGCCGAGTTTGGTGAGGATGTGTTGTGGTTGCGGTTGCGGCTTGGGAATAGATTCGGCTCATTGGTGAAGCGAGCAAAATTGAACGTACATGCTCGCCTATAGAGCCTAGCGCAGAGACCCAAGCCAGCAATTACTCCCGGTATGAATGCAATTGGGCAAGTGGCGTACCGGTTTCGAGTTTGAAAGATGAGTAGTGATTCGAGATAAGAAGATCAAGATCAATGGGTTTCTCGAGAGGATGGATAACTAATGCAGAGTGACCAAACCCAATTCCAGACAAATCAGAGCCAAATGCGCACCAACGTAGGCGGCACACAATTCTGTGCAGCCAAGTGTAATGCCAGCAGGTCTTTGAGTGGTGTCCGATTCTGTAGTGCCTTCTGTTTGAAAACTGGTGCTGTTGCGGCACTTGTCGCGTTGGCGGGAATGGTGCCCTGCGGTTTGCTTGTCGCACAGCCAATCCCTGAGGCTCCGACGGGTGCGATGCCTACGCCGATGCCGCCTTCGGGCGCGCCGATGCCGATTACGCCTGCACCTGATAAGGTTGACCAGTCGCCGGGGAGTCCTGGTGCCGCGGCTGCCGAACAAGAAAGAGCTCGCGCCGTCGAATCTGCCAAGGCTCAAGAGCAAGACGGTAAAGATGATCTCAAGGTCGTGAACCCCGGAGACGCTAAAGCTGGCGAAGGGCGTCGTCGTGTTAATCCGGGTCGTGTCGGCGATCAACCAGGCATGTCCCCCAAAGGTTCACCAGACAAGGGCGGCCAGGCTCTTCCGCGTGGCAAGGGCCCGATGGACGTGATCCATAAAGGTGCGAATCCAAACACCGGGGCTAAAGCCGTCGCGAGCGACACAGGCGTTTCCGGTGCGAATTCGGATGCACAGGTTTCGCGAGCGCTCGCAGCTGGAATGGGCGATGATGAAAAGATCAACCTTGCGGCGTTTTCCGAGCCGATCAATCTCAAGACGCTTGTGAGCATGGTCGCGGA
>JBBRGG010000081.1:0-13780 GCA_038240875.1 Phycisphaerales bacterium
TTAGTAAGGTAGAGAATCGAGCCAACCTCGTACGCCACGATCAAAGGCAACAGAAACACGAGCACATGCAAGGGTCGTTGGGATGCGAAGAGATACTTGGCTTCCGCACCTCGACGAAGTCGGGAGGTAGTAGGCTCGCGATTTGGTGCTTTACGAGCCATCGGTGGAGAGAGTACGCCCGCAAAAAAGAAAACGCTCACGTTGAGCGTGAGCGAAAGATTGCCCAAGTATTTATTGCTACGTTGGCTGACAAATACGTGGTACTTGTGATTGCGTGTGCCTACTTCTTGGCAGTGGCCTTGGAAGCGGCTGACTTATTCGCGGCGGATTTGGGCGGAGCCGACTTGGAGGTGGTGGCGGTGCCGAGGTTCTTGGCTTTTAGGCGCGCGTTCATGCGGCTTTTGCGGCGGGCTGCTTGATTCTTGTGGATTACGCCACGGGCAGCGGTGCGATCGATAATCTGTGAGGTCTTGCGGAAGGAAGCGGTCGCTTCTTCGTTGGAACCGTGAAGAAGTTTTTCCATGAATTCCTTCATGGCCAGACGCATGGTCTGGAGACGCCAACGGTTGTTGGCGCGACGAGTTAAGTTCTGGCGAACGGCCTTGCGAGCGGTACGAGAGTGTGCCATCGAGATCTGTTCCTGAGTGCGAAGCCTGAGAGCAAAGAAAGTATCATGGTACGAGGAGGAGGTTTAGAATCCGCCAACCCGGGCCTGTATTGTCGCCTGTTCGCGGCCCGAATCAAGTCCCCCGCACAGATTCCGTTCCCCAGCCCGGTGAGTCTTACGGTGGTAGGGCACAGAAAATGGCTAGAGAAGAGGGGCATAGGTGAGGGTTCAGGTGTGGTTTATGTGTGGCTATATGTGGGGATATATGTGTTGTCAACACAGTTCGCTCATGGAGACAATTGGCGGCGGACTCGTAGTAAAAGCGGGTATAATGATATAGCCCATGACCGATGCTAAAGGGAAACTTGCAGGGTAAATGGAATCGATCTACGAATGGGCTTGCCTCTACGCCAGATGGCTCATAGTGTTTCGACCCACTTTGAAAACGGCGAAAGTTGTTTGATAATGGGATGCTTGGTTGTGGTTTGGTCTGAGAAAGCATCGACTTTTGGATATTTGCTAAGCTTGGTTTGATGATGGCGTGTTCATTGAAGATAGGTATTCGCGGGCGTAGCTCAATTGGATAGAGCACCTGACTACGGATCAGGAGGTTAGGGGTTCGACTCCCTTCGCCCGTACTTTCGCAGGATGATGCACCAGTGTGCGTAGCGTCGTCCAAACACTGACAACGCAAGTGGTTACTAACGCCAATGGTGGCAAGTGGTTGGCCTTCGTCGCATGGCGTCGCACCCTTTATTCTTGAATCGTGCAGAGATCACGGGCCTGGGCGCGGGCATACGTTTGGGGGAATAAACTGCGCTTCAATGTCAGTTCAGCATGATCGGTGACTGTTGCTCCAAGGCTATACACTGCCGACGCAACATGGTGGACGAACATCCCAATACACGTATTCTCGCGTGCTGATACGCAACATATTGCGGACGTTTGGCCAAAGTACGACAAGCAATTTAGCCTCATAGGCTCATGTGGATGGACACGTCGAATACCAACTCATCAATTCCTGAACCGATGCCTGAGCCGTCTCAAGCACCAACGCCTGAACTACATCCCGGCATTGTGGCCGGTACGCCTTTAAGTAGGCAGAGCCATACGCATAACGCTGGTCAAGAAGCCGAATCCGATAGTATTGAGCTTACAAGAAGAAGAGTAACGGCTGGGACTACAAATGAGGTTTCAGACAAGGCTTCGCTTGATGATGATCCTGCGACGCGGCCGACGTCGGACTTTGCTCCACGCTTTACTTCGCCAACGATTTCCTCGCCAAAGTGTGAGCAGTCTGCTTCTTCGGATTATTCAGCGGGTGCGGCCGAAAGTAAACCAAACAATAAGGCGATCGCGGACGCAAAGACGGTCGGGCCTGCTGTTGGTAAGGCCTTAATTCCAAAGCGACTGGGCGCGGTGGTTCTTCAGAGGCAGGTTGGTGAGGGCGGGATGGGGGTGGTGTGGCTTGGGCGGCATGAGTTGTTAAATCGAGATGTTGCCGTCAAGTTTTTATTGAATGCCGTGGCGGAGAAGGGTGATGCCAGCTTCGAGTCGTTTATCGAGGGAGCGCGAGCTGCTGCGGCGCTTCGGTCGCCTGGGCTCAACGCGGTGCTGCATGCGGATGTGTTTGACGGCGTGCCTTATTTGGTCATGGAGTATGTCGAGGGGCCGACGCTTTCGCGGGTGCTGCGCAGTAGCGTGCAGCAGGGGCAAGGCGGGTTCAGCACGGGGATGTCTCTTGCGGCGGCGCGTGTCGTGCTTGATTGCGTATGCGCAGCCATCGGCGAACTTCATGAGCACGGCATCATCCACCGCGACATCAAGCCCGCCAATATTTTGTTTACGTCGGATGCTAAGCCAGTCGTGACAGACTTTGGTTTGTCGTGCGAACGCAGCACTTCGGCGACGGGTGGTGCGGGCACTATGGGCACGGTGGTTGAGAACATAGCGGGCACGCCCGAATACATGGCACCGGAAATGTTCGAGCAAACCATCTCGCCACGTAGCGACGTGTATGCGCTTGGGATCATGGCGTATGAATTGCTCGAAGGCAGAACGCCATTCCGTGGCACACTCGACGAGATCCGCACCGCGCAGACCGCGTCGCCTCTGCCTGTTGATGCGGTGGCACGCTTTCCTGAAGCTATCGCGCAAGTTATCGAGCGTGCGACGAGCAAGAACCCGATGTACCGATACAAGTCGGCTCGACACTTGCAACGTGCGTTCGAAGAAGCCTTTGCCCATATCGATCCGATGATTGCGAGCAAGGCGTTGGGCGAGTCCGAGGTTGCACGCTTGGTTGCGCGATTGATGCGGGGCTCGGCGGCAAGTGGGGGCACGCAAATAAGCTCTGCGGGTGGCGCGAGCGATGGGGACGATTCTGCCCAGAGTGACTCGAAGGTTGGCGGCAACGAGGCTGGTTTGTTAACGCTTACGCCACAGGAGACGTATTTCGACCGGTTGGCAACGTTGCGTAAAGACAAGGCGGATTCAAAGCAGAAGGTCGATACCGCTATACCAGATGATTTGGTTACACGAGTTGAAGTGAACATTTCGTGCGTTCGGTGCAAGCAGTCGCTCAAGGGTTTGCAGTGCACGGGACGGTGCCCAAATTGTCTTTTGCTCGT
This sequence comes from Phycisphaerales bacterium, assembly GCA_038240875.1. GTDB lineage: Bacteria > Planctomycetota > Phycisphaerae > Phycisphaerales > UBA1924 > JBBRGG01. Next base: position 3,238 of record JBBRGG010000081.1, read on the forward strand.
GACGCTTTCGATGCCAGGTGGCGTTGCACAGTTGTCTAAGGGATCGGGCGGCACAACTTCGGACTCGAATCTGTTGAGCGTGACTGGGCGAGAAACCGGACCTATTAGTCCAAGCAAGTACGGCGTAGGGAGCAGTGCTGGTCAGCCATCGAGTGAGGGTGCTTTGCCACTGATAGACGCGTACGCGAATTCAGGAAAGGGCAAAGCACGTCCGAAAGGGTTGTTTGGAGGAACCCTGCACGACATTCGAGAATTCTGGAGGCAGTTCTTCGCGAAATAACTTCGATGTTAGGCAATAAAATTAAAAATTCTGATGAACGTGAGGGTGAGTGTGTTGGCTGGATTTAATAGTGAAATGAGGGCAATAAAGTTAGTGAGGAAGTGGTTTGGTTAATGACGAGGCCAATTGGGGTGTGAGGAGGGGCAAAAGTCTGGCTTCGAGCGTAGAATTAATTTAAACATGACCCTTGCGCAGAATGCGCAGGTTTGGAGTGGATGTAGGGCGAGCCGCGCCCAACCATATTTTTCTTGGGAACTTCACCTGGCCATCCCGATTCACGTCGACCAGCACCGGGGGCGCCTGCGCTCAATGTGTCTGGTGCGAGTGTGCAGCCTTCGGCGCTGACGGGTGCACAGCCTGCAAAGCCGCCGCCAGTGTTGCAGCCGGGTGTTCAACTTGGTGTTCAGCCCAGTATGCAGGCGGGCATGCAGCTAAGACGTGAAGGGATGCCTCTTCGGCCCTTGCCAAAGCCGCTGCCATTGAAGCCCAAGCGTGTGCGTGGCGGGATGAAGTACGAGGGCATGCTCGACGCGACGCCACCACCAGCTGGGTTGTGGGCGGCGCAGCGGTGGATGCGTTTGGTTGAATCTGTAGCCAATGGCGAGTCATTGCGTGATGGGCTTGAGTATGCGAAGCAAGGGCAGACCCGGCGATGGGTTGTGCTACCTGGGCGGATCGAAGCATCGATCCAGGGTCGTGCACCTCGGCCTTTTACTGCGGTTTTGCGGGTGCAGATGTTCTCGCCAGAGAATTGGGAACGGGTGATTGCGGGGCTTTCGGAGGGTGCGGCGTACGCTGCGAAGTTATTGTCGGGTGAGTTACCGACGAACATTGAAGAAGCGTTCGCGCCAGCGGGCCTGCGACTTTTCCCGAATGAAGCAAGTGATGTTGTGGTGAGTTGCTCGTGCGAAGGGTGTGATATTGCGGGGGGCATGCCGCCGGGCATGGGCATTGGGCCGGGGCAGGTACAGGGGAGTTTTTCGAATCGAGGGTTTGGTTCGCCGCAGGTAAAGACGCCGGAGGCAGCTTCGGGCGGCGGTGTAATTACAGGACAAATGCCACAGGATGTGGCTTCAGCGCAAACAACTAGCCAAACAACTCCAGCTGCTATCTCCGCGAAAGTTACCCCGGTATATAACTCGACCACTCCGACTTTCGAGGCGCCTGTGAAGCCTGCGAATGGCTGGTGCTTGCATGTGTGCTGTGTTGCTCAGTTGCTCGCGGAAGCACTCGCGACCAAACCATTTTTGCTCTTTGCTATGCGTGGGCTTGATGGCGATGAGATTCTTGAACGACTTCGGCAACGCAGAGCCGTCGTGGGTACGGCGACCGGCGCGACCCCGGTGTATCAGCAGCGTGTTCAAGGCGTCAGCGATATCGAGTCGGCGTCGATTGATTCGATCAGTGGTAGCTTCTGGGAAGCGGGAACGGGTTTGGATAATTTGGACATCCCGATGGGGCCGCCCGAGGTGAGTCATCCGTTGCTGAGGCGGCTTGGGGCGAGCCCATTTCCCAACGGTGCCTTTCCGATGGTGGGGCTGCTTGCCAGTTGCTACGAGACAATTACTGAGAATGTGCTGCGGGTAGCCGAGGGGGAAGAAGGCATACCAGAGGATTCGCCAGCGGTTGAAGGTGAGTCGAATTCAGACGGCGACGAGTCGGATGCGGACGGAAACGAATGACCTATTAAGGTTAAATTTAACTTAAATCACACTTGATTTTGGCTCAATTTGCATAGGCGTATCGGAATCTGTCGTAGTTGATTGACTCGCGGATGGTTGATTCTACCATTCAGGCAACGAACCAAAGGCAGTTGACCTGTTGTTGGTTCGAGCTAATGGAGCCGATTGTGACGGACTTGGCGTTTCCTGCGTGAGTAGGAAATTTACCAACGAGGCACAGTCAGGGGCGTTCTCATCGCGGCTGATGGATCGTCCAGCTCCGGCCCACGGTGTTTGTACAAGAGTGTGCAACTACCAAAGGCCCAGTGCCGCGGCCTGTGACGGCTGAGTTTGCTCAGCGGAACCGACCGCGCCTGAACCAGCATGAGTTGTCATTTCAAATGAAATGCCAGTACATGCGACATTCGTTCTTGTGTAGAGCTTGGCGCGTGTACGCCTCGTTATGCATGAGATCTGGCACGGTTCGATGTGTTCTTTGTTGAAGCAGATTTGTCGGCGAATTAAGCCGACCCGCACAGGAGGACAAACCCGGCCGACTACTGGTTGATGGTGTAATTGGCAGCACAGCAGATTTTGGTTCTGTTAGTCCAGGTTCGAGTCCTGGTCGACCAGCTTCCTTGCCTTGCCCCGGTGGGTCCATTCGTGGACTCCAACCGGGGATCGGCGGCGGGAGAATGCAGTCGAGATCGTTGAAGCGACCATGCTCCTTCGATCATACAGCGTCTGAATCAGTTGCCATCACACATCGATCGTCACCGCAGGAGATGAGTTTCGCCACGATCCACTAGTGAGTGGCTCGGGAGGAACGCCTTCGCGTGATTTGGTTCCGGGTGTCGAAGTATTCATGCAACAAGGCAATTCAGCGAACCCAACCTTTGGCGCGATTGGTAACACTCGTTCCGCTCCTTCGGCGATCATTCTCGCGGCTGGCAAGGGTACACGGATGAAGTCTGACTTGCCCAAGGTCGTGCATCTGGTTGGTGGCCGTCCGATGGTGTGCGCGGTGGTCGATGCGTGCCTTGAGGCTGGTTGCAAGCGGATCGTCACGATCGTGGGTTACAAACAGGAAGACGTGCGGTCGGCGCTGGCTTCGTACCCGCAGGTTGAATATGCGGTTCAAGAAGAACAGCTTGGCACGGGGCACGCAGTGGCGTGTGCTCGCGCCGCGTTTACGAGCGAGATCGCGCAAGCGGGGAATGACGCCTTCATTCTCTGTGGCGATGGGCCTTTGATTCGCGCGGAGACTTTGAAGCAACTGTTGGCTGCACACCGAGGCGAGTTGAACGGCCAAGCCGCGTCTGGTCAAGTGGCAGCGGCATCGCTCGCGACTGCGGAGCTTGCCGACCCCAACGGATATGGCCGAATTGTTCGCGATGCCAACGACAGCTTTCTCGCGATCGTCGAACAAAAGAACGCAACGCCCGAGCAGCGCGCCATCCGCGAAGTCAATCCGAGCTATTACTGTATTGATGTCGCTTCGCTCTTTGGTGCGCTCGAACGCGTTGAGCGCAACGCGCTGACGGGTGAGTATTACCTGACGGACGTGCCCGGCTTGTTGCTGGGCATGGGAAAGAAAGTAGAAGTGTTGCGGGGCGTGCCCGCGGAGGATGTGTTGTCCATCAACACACCGGAGGACCTCACGCATGTCGATGAGATCTATCGGCGGCGGCGGAGCGGGAAACACTCATAAATCAATCGGAAAGCCCGGTGGCATGATCGGCAGCCGCTCGGGACAGTTGCATCGTGTGGTCGCGGTCGGAGTCGCAGGGACGCACTCGAAAGCGGAGCTTGAAGTGATGAGCGGAAGCACCAACGCAGACATGAAGATCTTTACCTCGCGTGGCAGCCGTGCGCTCGCGGAAAAGGTATGCGCGTCTCTTGATCTCAAACTCGGCAACGCGCACACCAACGTCTTTCCCGACGGTGAGCTGCTCGTCAAACTCGAAGAAGACGTACGCGGCCGCGACTGCTTCATCATCGTTTCCACGTGCGAACCCGTGAACGACAACATCATGGAACTGCTCATATTTCTCGATTGCTTGAAGCGTGCTAGCGCGGCGCGGGTCACGGTGGTGATGCCATACTTTGGGTACGCGCGTCAGGATCGCAAGGACGAAGGCCGCGTTCCCATCACGGCGAAGCTGGTCGCGAACCTCATCACAGCTGCTGGTGCGGATCGCGTTCTCGCGGTTGATCTTCATGCGGCTCAGATCCAGGGCTTCTTTGACCTGCCTGTGGACCACCTCGCGGCGTCGCCTGTATTCGCTGATTACTTTCTTCAGCGTCGCGACAGCATGCCCAACTTGTGCCTGGTTTCGCCAGATGTGGGCAACGTCAAGGTCGCCGAAGGAATGGCGAACCTGCTAGGTGGCGAGATGGCGATTATCAACAAGCGCCGCTTGTCTGGTTCGACGGTAACGACGGGCAACCTCATCGGCTCGGTTGAAGGGCGCACGGTGCTCATGTTTGACGACATGATTTCAACTGCTGGTACGGTGTGCGAAGCGGCGAAACTCGTGGTTGAGCGTGGCGCGCGTGAAGTCATCGCTGCGGCGACCCACGCGGTGCTTGTTGGCCCCGCTATTGAACGCCTGATGAACTCACCGATCAGCAAGATCGTCGTTACCAACACGATTCCTATCGGGGAAAAGGCTGAATTGCTGAAGCCCAAGCTTGTTCAGCTGTGCGTCGGGTCGCTTTTGGGTGAGGCGATCAAGCGCATCCACCACAACCAGTCCATCAGCGAGCTTTTCAAGAAGGCCGCCGGGACCAAGAGATGAATCGTGTACGTTCCAAGTCTGGGCCGAGCAAAGTAAAGGCCCAATTCATTTGCTTAATCACCGACCGAGTCATACACACAGTCACTGACAACGTCCAATTTCAGAGGAGTCCACCATGCACGAGAAAGCACCCGTCCTAAACGTCGAGAACCGCGAGACGCACGGCTCTCGCTATTGCCAGCGATTGCGCAAGAGCGGCAAGCTCCCTGGCGTGGTTTATGGCCATAAGCAGGCCCCGATGTCCATCTCTCTTAACACCAAACAGGCCTTGGACCTTATCACCAAGGGCGAAAAGGTCTTTCGTCTTGACTTCCCCGGTGTCGAAGCGACTGATGAAGGCCAGATGGTTCTGCTGAAGGACCTTCAGTTCGACTTCCTGGGCACCAACATTGTTCACGCCGACTTCTCTCGCGTTGATCTCAACGAACGCGTCACGACGCGCGTACCTCTTCACCTCATCGGCGAAGCCCCAGGCCTTAAGGTCGTTGGTTCGATCCTGATGCACCCTTTGAGCGAGATCGAAGTCGAGTGCATGGTGCTCGAGATTCCTGATTCAATCGAAGTGTCAATCGCCGAACTTGCCGAAGGCCACGCGATCACCGCTGGTGACGTCAAGCTACCCGGCAGCGTTAAGCTGAAGACCGATTCGCACGCAATTATCGCGCAGATCATCATCCAGCTCGAAGCTCCGGCCGCTGAAGCAACCGCTGTTGTTGGTGGGGCTGCCGAGCCCGTCGTTCTTACCGCCAAGAAGGTCGAAGGTGAAGCTGCCAAGCCTGGTGCCAAACCTGCTGCGGGTGCCAAGCCTGCTGCCGGTGCCAAGCCTGCTGCTGGCGCGAAGCCAGCCGCCGGTGCCAAGCCTGCTGCCGGTGCGAAGAAGGACGCACCCAAGAAGTAAGAAGATTATTCTGGTTCGTTTGTGCACTCGATTCATTCAACACATTCGATTCCTTCAAGTCATTTTCTCTCAGATCAGGAACCGGCTCACATGAAGCTCATCGTCGGCCTCGGCAACCCAGGGAACGATTACTCCAGGACTCGGCACAACGCCGGGTTCATGGTGGTTGATCGCCTGATGTCGAAGCACGCCGGGGGCGTCATTCCCAAGAGCCGATTCCAAGGCGTCACCATCGATGCGTCGATCGCGGGAGAAAAGTGCGTCTTGCTTAAACCTACGACCTTCATGAATCTATCAGGACAGTCGGTCGGTGAAGCCGTCCGCTTCTTCAAGATTGATCTGGCAACAGAACTGCTCATCATCGTTGATGAGTTGTACCTGAGCATCGGATCGATCCGCCTTCGCGCGAGTGGCGGCAGTGGCGGGCACAACGGGCTCATCGACATCCAGCGTGCGCTGGGCACCGATTCTTACCCGCGGTTGCGGGTCGGGGTTGGTGTGGGGTCAAACGGCGGCAAGCCGTCCCACATGGACCAGGCCGACTTCGTTCTTTCGCGGTTCGCGCCCGATGAAGCGGCACACCTTGGCCCCGCGCTCGATAGAGCCGCGGATGCTACCGAGTGCTTCGTTTCTAAAGGGCTCGCTGCCACGATGAACGCCTTCAACGCTCCTGAACCGGCAGCTCCCAAGCTCGCCGCTTCGAAGCTAGTAAAGCCAGCGAAGACTGCGGCTACTTCTTCTAATCAGAATCCTGTGAATCAGAATAACCAGAAACCTTCGACGCAAACCAATCAATCCTCCGGGGATCGGCTCGATCCACTCTCCGGCAGTTCCGTAACCAAGTAATCATCACGGCAAGCATCACGAACAGATACACACGAAACGAGCACATCTCTCACGACCATCGAAAGGATTTCATGAAGAAGCGCATGTACAACTACGAGGCCATGTTCCTCCTGAGCCAGGCGACCGCGGCCGCCTTCTCCGAAGCCATCGCCCACATCAACGAAGTTCTCGCGCGTGGCCACGCCGAACTTATCGCCATGAAAAAGTGGGACGAGCGTCGCCTTGCCTACGAAGTCGATGGCCAGAAGCGTGGCGTCTACATCCTTGCCTATTTCAAGGCCCCCGGCCCTGATATTGCGCACATCGAGCGCGACTGTAACCTCTCGGAAAAGATCATGCGTGTGCTCATCCTTCGCGCCGATCATCTCACTCTTGAAGAAATGACCTCGCTGGACGGGCGCAAGGAACTCGAGATCGAAGCCAAGATGCGCTCCGAGCGTGGCACTGCCGTGCCCGTAGCGGTCAATGAGCCCCAGGCTGATGTGGATGCCGAAGATAACGACGACGACCTCTAAGTCGATACGCAAGGAAGTTGGTCTTCCAATTTCGAAACTGACAAGGCCCCTTCTCACAATGAGGAGGGGCCTTTGCATTGCGCTTTATAAGGGCTTGAATTGCGTGTTGAACTGCGCGTTTGTGCTTGATCGCTCGCTCAACTGCCGCCATTATCAAGCAGTATTCGAGCAGCTATCGAGCAGCTTCGTTAGCTCGTTCCCAGCTCCATCGCAGCGACTCATCGTAAATAGTGACCCGTGCGTTCTGGATCAAGCGCGAGGCGATATCGTCCATCGCGCCGCGTTCCTTGCGTGTACGAACGCGCTCGCGCACGCTTGCAAGATCGACCGGTACGCCGACTAGTGGAGCGCTGCTACGCGACTCAACCAGCACCAATCCATACCGCGTGTTCATCGCGAGCACATCGCTTATTGTGCCGATTTCCAGCGTTCGTAGCGCGGTACGAACTTCTGAAGGCAGCACCGGGTCGGCGGGTGAAACATCTTCGAGGAGCCCAGCATTTCGTGCCGAGGGATCGCGCGACTCCACAATCGCCGCGTTGGCAAAGGCAGTCGCCATCAATTCTCCGGTGGCGACTCGCGCGACGATCTGCGAACGCACCATCGCGGCGGCTCGGTCTGAATCAACCACGATGATCCGCGCCCGTGCACGAGGTATTTGCGCTAATTCAAGGGCTTGCTTTGCCTCGGCGTCGGTCACCGCGACCCGCTCGGGCATCGAAGCTCGTGCAATTGCACGCAGCCTTGCATTACGACGAAGCAGGTCCGCGTATCGGTTGGGCCCAAGTCCTTCGCTGCGGCGAAGATCCGAAATGGCTCGCTGGGCCTGGTCGGGCGTCATCTTGGCGTCGGCGATGACTGCGCGTGTGATCAACACGTCCTCGGCTTTGATATCTGCATCCGTAATCGACAATCCTTGTCGAAGCATTTCGGCGTCGATTGCCGCATCAAGAGCTAATTCTTCGAGCACGACCGCGCCCGCTGCTTCAGCGAGCCTGCTACGCAGTGGGCCCCAGTTGACCCGCTTGCCCAGAACAACAGCCGCAGGCCGTTCTTGATTGGCGGCGTTGATCTCCGCGTTCACGCCCGAAGCCTCGTTGAATCTATTGGCATTCGAGCCGGTATTACCTGGACCGGTACTACGTGGTGTAATAGGCTGCGAAAGATTCGCAAAGGTATCTTGTTCTGCTTTGCCCGGCCCATCACAGCTCGTGATACAGATAAAGCACGGGAGTAGGATCAGGCCGATGGAGAGCCTATCTCGCCAATGCACGATGTTCGAGCGTGCAACCAAATGAGGCACGTTAGCCAAATAGGGCATTTTGGGACGAGTGTCGATGGTCGACTGGTTGGCGTGTTCGTATGTCTTCACGCCTCGATAGGATGGGAGCTAGCGTCGAAAGTCAAGTCGATTCCAGAATCAACCAGCCAAACTCGTCTCTTCATGCTATTTGAGCCGCACCAAATTGTTCACGTCAGTTGCCACGCCAGTTGTAACGCCAGTTGTAACGCCACTAAGACGCACGAATCAAGAGTCGTACATGAACCAAAACCAAGGTATCATTGCTAGCGAAACCTCGCCCGCCAACCAAGTGGCTCACGAACCGGCATCCGAGCCTGTATGCCCGTACTGCGGCACATCCATCGATGGTTCTACCACGCATATCGGCGCGGTCGGAGCACGCTGCACTTCGTGCAAAGGTTTGCTCGACGATTTAAGCCTTAGCGCGACCCAAGGGCACATGGGCGCGTGGTTCATCCGCGACGAAGCCGCGCCTTTTCGTCCTGGTTGCTCGGTCGCGACGCTTCGCATGATGATCGAGCGGGGCAAAGTCGGCCCAAAATCCACCGTTCGCGGCCCGGACACGGACCAATTCTGGCAGCGGGCGGGCTCGGTCTCACGATTGGCTCGCCTGATGGGTTTGTGTCATGAGTGTGGCATACAAGTAAGCGAACATAATTCTTCGTGCGAATCCTGTGGCACCGAACTCATGCCTTTGGCAATCGCCCAAGTTGACAGATCCGCCACGAGTGAACACATCGCGATGAATATGCAGGCGAGTGCGGACCCAAGTGCTAGCACGTTGCACCACGCCGTCACCGGGTATGCCGCTTCGCCAACTCAGAGTTTGTCTGAAGCGATCGCGCTGGAAGCCCAGAAGAAAAATAAACTGGGAGCGTTCAGATTTGGCCAAATCCAAGGCACTCGTCTTGGCGACGGCATGATGGCAATGCCTGATGTTGGTTCAAACCTCGGCATGCCCAGCAACCCAGGCGCAAGCACGGTTGCCAAAGAAGTCCTCGGCGAAGCAGCCTTACGCCGGCAGTTACAGCGAGAGGCTCGAACGTGGGCGCGGCGTGCGGGCCTGAGCATCGGCGTAGCTGCGAGCCTTTTGCTCGCGCTTGTCGCGCTTGCCACCAAAGATTCTTGGCGGAAATGGCTCAGCTCGGGCACGCCTCTTGATCAAACACACGCGAAGACTACTTCTGCAAATAGCCAAGCCCCAAACCAACCAGCACCCGCAACTTCTTCGTCAAACAATCCTGGCCTGCCCGTAGAACCTTCAGCTTCAACTCCGGTTGCAGTGACAGAAGCAAAGCCAATTCCAACGCTTACACCACCGACACTACCAACCCAAACATCGCCAACGGCTCCCGACACAGTTCCCGGCAATATTCCCGGAACTGTCCCAAATGCTCCTGAACCGATTTCTCCTGCACCCCCTGCTGACTCTGCCCCAACTACAAATCCAAGCACAATTCCAGCAACTAATCCCCCAGCAAATCCGGCTACTACGCCTACTGAATCTACGCCAATTGAACCTACGTCAACTGAGCCCACTTCAACTGTGCCAAGTTCGACACTGCCCACTCCAGCGCAAGCACTTCCTCCCGCGTCTACACCACCAGCTGGCCCGGCTTCTGGTGCGGCTTCTAGTCCAGCAACTCACACCAAATCCGGACAATCCAACCCCAGATCTCGCAGCACACAATGGGCTCGGTTAAACCCACTTCTCGCTACCGACTCTGCCGAAGCCATGCGAGAAGCCGCCGATGTCGCGCGACAAATCATTTCGGCTAATGGCCCTGATCGCGAAGAAGCCCAGCGTATTCTCGATTGGCTGACCATACGTCTCAACGTATTTGCGTTGCGTGCGATGCCATAAAGTACGAATTGAGCATGAATAAGTCAGGACGTTGGCGTATCAAGCACCAGTGGCGCGAGTGGATCAAGGCGGCGTGTGTGCTGAAGTCTGACTCTTTGGCGAAGGCGAAAGCGGTTGCGAGCTTGATTTAGTTGGGTGGTCTTAGGGAATATGCCCAGGGCCAATTGGCGTGAGCATCGGCTTTGCAAATTGCGCGCGCGTGAGTTCAGGTTCGATATTCCACACGTACACCCAGTTTATTGCGAGCGCGAACATCGCGAAGAATATCGCCACTCCGCGCCGTCGCGGCGTCCATCGAATTAATGGCTTGCCCGCTCGCACAAACGAGATCACCGCCCACACCACAACCGTCGTGAGCAGCACGGTGACAAAGGG
>JBBRGG010000082.1:0-13774 GCA_038240875.1 Phycisphaerales bacterium
TGTGTTCACGTGCGACGGTTGGATGCACCGGTGATGCTGCTGGGCTAATGGCTGGGCTAATGGCTGGGCTGATGGCTGGGCGCATGGCAATAGAGTCTGAGATCGTGCCCACGCGATCAAAGATCTCTGCAAACCCATGAGCACAGGTTCCCGCATAGAGCGTCGTTGTACGTACGGGCGAAAGCGAGGCAAGCCGGCGTGCGTCGGGTAATTCGCACCCAAGAAACGAAACCACGGCCTTTCGTAGACGCGTCTGCGCCTGCAACGCACGCGCCTCGTCGGGTTCGACCAGTGTCAGGCGAAGCGCGTGGGCAAATTCAACCGAATCATGCTGGCTCTGCCACGCTTTGATCATGCGATAGGAGGCAACAATCGCCGGGTCGTCGGCACCGGTAAGTAATGTGATGCAATCGATGCGCGGCATTGATTGAATGTCTTTGGACCTGGCGACATGTTGCAGCAATGCGTGTTCGTCGCTCGACGAAACCCGGAACATCCACGCTCCAGCATCGAGTGCGGCACGCGCAAGTGCTTCGTTTAACGTCGCGGGCACGCGCTCGAGTAAATCGTGTTGCACGAACCCAACGTGCTTATCAGGCCACACAAGCTCGACCAAAATATCCGTCGCAGTGATGCGAATAAGCCCGACGGCGTGACCAATCTCGTTGGCCAACAACTTGGCGTGTTGCACGCTCCACGCGCCAGCAAGCCCGGGTAAATGTCCGAGCACGACCGCTTCGATACGCCGCCGCGACGTGGGCTGGGTGCGGTCACTGATCGTTGAAGCCATAGCGAGGGTTGTGCACGTACGCGAATAAATCTGCTGAGGAACTGAATTGGTGTGGATAGCCTGGCGTGGTTCTTGGAGTAGTTGAATTTGGACCGGCTGATTTGTGGCTGGATGTGTCCTGTCAACAGGCTCGATTGGGACGCTCGCCAAAGGTGTTGGTTTGGTCGCGGCAACGTCCTCTAAAGCTACGACATCCAAGGCCGCTTTGCCTAGAAAGAGATCCGCGAGCGAGTCATAGTCTTCGGTGGTGTCACCTAAGCCAAGATCAGCGATGCGAGCAGCTACCACTGCGCGACAATCTTCAAGCATGTCACTCTTGGTTGCTAGGCGAAGTGGCGCAATTGGCCCATCATGCAGCCCATCATGCGGCCCAACACGTGGAAGTGGGCGTTCGCCATCGCGAGAAACTTCTGGCGTAAGTGCGTGTGCGCCATTATGCGCGCCATTGTGAGTAGTGGCGTGGGTGGCGAGATTGCTTGAAGCGTTCGTGCCTTGGGTTGTCACCACACACTCCTTGTTCGCCGCGTCTCCGACGCGGTGTGTGTGCCTAGAAGCGCGGGTCAGGAGCCACGAGTGAAGCAATGACTTGCAAAGAGCCCTCTCTCCGAGAGGGTCACGCATCCAATGCGTGTCGAATCAACCAATCTGCACGATGCAATTGACTTCACCAAATCCATTGGGTTCGGCGATGTCGTTATACGGATCAGCAACCCACACGCCATCGACGACGAGCCGGTACATATGCCGCCCTTTGCTCAGGGGCAGGCACAATTCAAAGACGCCTAGGTCCGCGTTGGGCTTCAGGATGTGTGTGTTGGGAGACCAATTGTTGAATGTACCCGCAATTGCGATGTTGGTGCCCATGCTCATGGGCTGAACAAAGAGGACGCCCGAGGACGTGCGACGCACGCCAAAGATGCGATGAATCGAGGGCGGCGGCGTCGTCGGCACGACCGAATCGATGAGTTTCAAGGGGCTGGTTGAGAGAGTCGCATCGGCCAAGAAAGTAGCTTGTGTTTGGCGCTGCATTTGTTCGAGTGTTGCGGTACTCGAAGCTGCTGTGTTGACTTGCTCTTGATACAAACCATCGTTGGTTTGAGCACGACCTGTGCTTTGAGCTACATCCGTGCTTTGAGCACGAGCTGCGACAGGGTTGTGATCAACTGGGGCTGAATTTGCACGGCCAAGAGCGATGCGTTTTAGGAAATCCTGGGCACGCCGAGCAACGTCTTCGGCTCGTGTGATCGGCTTGGTTTCTTGGGCATGCACATCGCGCGTGAGTGGCAGAAGCGAGTCGGCTGTGCCTGACGTCGGCGCGAGAAGGTGCATGCTCCCACTAGCTATTCCAGAAGAAAGGCCAGAAGAAAGGCCAGAAGAAAGGCCAGAAGAAAGGCCGCCACTGATTGCCAAGGCCTCGGCGAATTGCGCGGAAATCGCTCGCGGCTGAACACTTAAAGCAATTTGTGTGCTCGCTGGTTTGGCAAAACCAGGTTGAACTTCGTGAGCAAGTTGGCGGGCGAGCGTCGCATCGTCGATCAAAGCAGGCAAGGTTGGCGCGGCGGCAACGACTGCAGGCTGAGCCGTCGGAGAAGACCCGTTGCTCTGCCCATTCAAAGGCTTGGTTGTTTCGTGATACGCCGAGCCCGAGTGCTGGAGCACGTTTGTGCCGAAGTTGGTGAGGGGCTTTGGCGTCGCGCTCGCGTCGGCATGGATATGCGTCGTTGGCCGATGTGTAGGTATCGGCTTACGATGCGGGTCGATGGCTGGTGGCGAGAGCGTACTGGTCGTGGTCGTGCCTTCGATTGCAACGTCGTCTTCCGGCTCGATGAGCAGGTCAACATTCTTTGATTCAAGGTTGGGCGCGAGTTCCGAATCAAGCCATTTCGCAAGCTCCGCGTAATCCGCAGCCCCGGTGCTGTCGGGCGCGTAATCCGCGATCAACTGTCCAAAGCTTACCGCCTCACGCAGCTTGGAATCGCGATGGATGATCACCGGAGCGACTCGATCCTTGAAGCGTCGATGCAGCTCGGCGAGCAGATCATCTGAAACCGTATTCCCCGCCTCGTGAATCGTCGGCACGATCCACACCGGCGGATGGCTCTTGAGACGCCGTGAGAGCGTCTTCACCGTGTTGAACTGTTTCGTGGCTCCCTGCAACGAAAAGAACCCGGTCTCTACCGGTATCAGAATCGTCGTTGCCGCGACCAATGCGTTGTAAGTCAGCAAGCCAATCGATGGCGGGCAGTCGATACACACAATGTCGTATTGACCCTCAAAGGCGCGAATCAACGTCGCTAGCCGCGTCTCTTTATCAGCGGCGTCTGCCAGCGGGCCTTTGGGTGCTTCGAGCCCGGCAAGACGCATCCGGCTAGGCGCTACATCCATGTTTCGGGCAGCTCGCCACAACAAGCGGGCTGGATCAAGGGTCTTTGTACCTACTGCCAAGAGGGCATCGGTGATGTCCAGATCAATGCGCGATTCTGGTATATTCAATCCCGCGGCACAATGCGACTGCGGATCAAGATCGATGAGAAGTGTGCGCTTGCCGCGCCGCGCGAGCATGCTGCTTAGATTAATGGCGGTGGTGGTCTTTCCACAGCCACCTTTTTGATTAATTATGGCGATAGTGCGCATGGACCGCCCTCGCCCCCCCAATCAAGAATGAACCTCGGGATATGCCTCCCTCGGGTGTCCGTACCTCACGGATTCGGCATGCGAGCACATGCCAACAGACTGACTATCGGACGTGTTCGCAGAGTTCAACCAAAAACAAGGAAGATTTACTTGCAAGTGCACTTGACATAGGCATGAACACCCATCACCGCGTTCGGAATAGGTATCAAGTCGGTGTTTTCTCAGATCCCTGCAACGAAATCACTGCACTTGCAGGTATTCAAGCGCGTCACGTATTGCTGCGATCGGTGGGTCTTTCACGATGCACGCCGATCCACGGCCAGCGGCATCAAGCCCTGAAAGAAGCACGAGCCGCACGATCCCACCGAGTGCTTTCTTATCGTGCCGCATGCGAGCGATGGCGTGCTCGATGGATTCTGGAGTTGCAAGTCCTGTAGCGCGCGTCGGCAACTTGAGCGAATTCAGCAGCAATTCGATCCGCAAAAGTGCATCTCTTTGCAGCATGCCCAGCGAGACAGAAGTGTGTGCCGCGGCGACCAAGCCCAGCGCAATAGCTTCGCCATGGGTCGGCGCGACAGATTCTGATGCGTTGACAGATATGCCGTTCATTGTTTCGAGAGCATGACCAAAGGTGTGGCCAAGGTTGAGCAGGGCCCTCCCGCCTACAGAATCGGGGGCTCGCTCGAAAGGGTCCGCCGCAACCACGTCTGCTTTGAGCGCGACGTTTATAGCGATCAGGTTAATCAGCGATTGAGGACTTGGAAGTCCATTACTCGAATGAGAACTGTGCGAAGCGATAACTTCGAGGAGCGACCAGATCGATGACGATCGCGATTCTGTGCTGGTGGGCGCGAGGTGCACGCTGGTTTCGATCAGCGCGTGCTTCACGCATTCGGCGAGCCCAGACCGGAATTGGCGCTCTGAAAGCGTAGCAAGAAACCCGATGTCGGCAAGCACGAGCCTAGGTTGATGGAAACTGCCGACCATGTTCTTGAGGAGGTCAGAGTGCAGAGAGTCGGCGGAGTCTTTGGCTGATGAAGTTGAGGTTTGCTGGGTGGAAAGAGAGATGTTCACGCCGGTTTTCCCTCCAACGCTGGCATCGACCATCGCGAGCAGCGTGGTAGGAGCGTGGACCCAGGCAATGCCGCGGCGATAAATGGCGGCGACAAAGCCGGCGACATCGCCGACGATCCCGCCACCAATTGAAATGATGGTGTCGTTGCGATCAAGCTGTGCGCGAGCGACATGCTGAAGGATCTTGGCTGCGGCATAAAGCGATTTATTTGATTCGCTCGCGTTGAGTTGCGCAAAGTCGCAGTGGATGTTGCTGCTCGCAGCCATGCTGGTGGATTGCAAAGTGGCCTTAAGCCTGTTTACTTCAATGGATGAATCGACGACGATCAGCGCGCGACGCGCGAGCGGCAATACATCGGCGGTCGCTGCCAACAACGTGGAAATGTTGCCACTCCCGATGCGCACGTCGTACCGCACTTCGGGAAACTGCTGCGTGAAGACATGTACCACACGATCTTTCAAGTGCGGAACTGTTGGTGCGGGCTCCACGCGTGCATGCTCCTGAAAATCCAACTTCGCGTGGCAGAAATTTGGTCTCGCATGCAGCTTCTTATGCCAGAAAAACTCTACTTCTTTTTCGGAGCGGCATTGCTCGTGCCTAAGCCCGCGTGATCGCGCGACCGCTGGTCCGCACGCTCCCACTCGAGGCGAGGTGCATCGCCCCAGAGCATCTCGATGTCGTAGTGCGCACGCACGTTGGGCTCGAAGAGGTGCAGCATCACATCAACAAAGTCGGCGATGAGCCAGCTCTTGCGCTCATCGGAACTGGTACGCATCACATGCTGCCCACGGCTGGCACCAAGCTCAATTGCGTGCTTAAGCGACGAATGCATCTGGCGATCAGACGTGCCCGAGGCAATCACGATGTAATCCGAGACGGTAGAAAGTCCACGAACATCGAGGACGACGACGTCTTCACTTTTGTCGTCGCGAAGCATGCGAGCGACATCTAGGGCAAATGCAATCGTGGTTTCGGGCGTGTGCGTGATACGGACAGGTTCGCGAGGCGTATCGCTGTTGGTATCCACCAGAGTGTTGTGGCCGGATTGTTCGTCGCGATCGAAAGAAGCGCGCACGGGGGCATCGCCCTGGGTTTCGTTGTCTGGCTCGTCAGAACCATCGGCGTCGCCCTCGTTAGCGCCGTCATCCGAATCGTCGTCAAGGTCGGCATCGAACTCGTCGATCTGGATTACTTTTTCGTGGGTTGGAGCGGTGTCGGACTGGTCAAAGTCGTTGGCGTGTTCGACGCGAACCTTTGTAGTCGTGCGAGCTTGGGCGCGTGAGGTTTGGTCGCGCGAAGATGGTTTGGTTGCACCTGCCACCCGAAGCTTTGGGGAGGCGAGGTTTGAAGTCGGTTTGCTCGCCAAGCTCGCAGAAGCCACAACAGCAGAAGCCTTAGCAGCAGAAACCTGCGGCGTGGCAGCTTTAGCAGCGCCAGTCTTGGGAGATGGCTTCGTTGTTACCTTGGTCGCAGCCTTTGAAGCGGCCTTTGGAGCGGCCTTCTTTGCTGGCTCTAGTGCCGACTTCGTCATTGCTTTCTTGGCCGACTTCTTAGCAGGCAAGGCGACACGCAAGGCGGGCATGGCCTTGGCTGCTTTGGATGGTGCAGAGGCCTTTACAGCTTTCGCATTTGTAGCTGTGGATTTGGTTACTTTAGATGAAATCACTTTGGATTGAGACATTTTGGACTTTGTCGCTTTGGACTTAGTCGTTGCAGATGAAGCAGATTTGGATTTGGTTGCTTTAGCCATCGGGAGTTGCTTGCCTTGCTGTGAAAGGGATCAAGTGGCGCGAACAAATCAGCGAAAAAGTGCCAGACGATACAAGAGCCAGACCGCGAAGCACGGTCGTTACGAAACACGCGTACTCAAATCGCACGCACTAGATATACATACGCATCATACACGAATGAACATCGCGCGAGGTAAAGACAGGATTACTCTTCGTCTTCTTGATCCGCTGCGCCCGAGCACGCGATTATGCCTCGTTTGGTTGTCGCAACAAACTCCGCCATCTCGGCGACAGGTGGGCAGTTTGCCCCCATTTCTCTGAGTATCGCGATCTGCTCGACACGCATCCTGGGTGTGCGAAAGGCCACACGAAACGCAACTCGTAGCGCGGTGATGTGCTCGCGGGGAAAGCCAGCCCGACGCAAGCCCACGGCGTTAATGCCAAACATCAGGTTGCGAGCCCCAACTATGACAAAGGGCGGGATATCACGTGAATGGCCCGTCAGCCCCGTCACAAAGGCGTATGCGCCAACCCGGCCAAACTGATGGATGCAGGCACAGCCTGATAGCGTCGCACTTCTGCCAACGTGTGCATGGCCAGCCAAAAGTACCGCGTTCACCAAAATCGCGTCGTTGTCGATCCGAACATCGTGCCCGGCGTGCGAATTAACCATCATGAAGACGCGGTCGCCGATGGTGGTGGGGGGGCCTTGGCCTGGAGCCTTGCTGGATGAGTGAATCGTGACGTGTTCACGGATCTGGCAATTGGAACCGATGACGACACCAGAGGTTGGTGTGCCTAGTTTGATTTTGAGGTCTTGGGGCTCGTAGCCAATCGAAGCACCGGGATAAAGGATGGTGCCTTCACCGATGGTGACGGGACCTTTGATGCAAACATGAGCAACTAGGCGGACGTTTTCGCCTAGGGTGATGGGGCCATCGAGGACGCAATAGGGGCCGACGATGGCGGTGGCCGGAATACTGACATCGCCGGTAATGATCGCAGTAGGATGGATCGAGCCAACTGCCTGAACAGGCGTGTTGATGGTTAAGGTATTTTGGATAGTTGATGGTGTGGGTGTGGGTGTGGGGGTGGGGGTGGGGGTGGGCATGATGAATTGAAACATGCGAGAAAGAGGGAATGGCAAAGTGAAAAGGTCAAAGCCAATGTAAGCCAACTAGAAGCGGGTCAGAAACCAAGAAATCATACGCGTGCGAGGTAAGAGCTGGTGGCAAGATAAAGGCGTACTTGGATTATGGAAGGGTGTTTTACGAGTTTGATTGTGAATTGGCGAGAAATTTTTTCAAGAGGATAAATTGACTTCAATTCGAGAACAAGACTTGTCGCAAGTGTGTGGCTATGATCTCTACCCATGTCTCTTATCAGCCTGGACCGTGCGGTCTGGGGGCGGCGCGAAACTTGTTGAGTGAGCGTTGCCCGGAATACTGTTGTTTCGAGTTTGGGAAAGAGATTTGGCCTTAGTGGCCGTTACGACGGGAAGGTGTTTTGTGAAGGTTAAGGCTAGCATCCGTCGCATGTGTGCTGCGTGCCAGATCGTCCGCCGCAAGGGGAAGGTCCGTGTCGTGTGCAAGACAGACCCCAAGCACAAGCAAGTTCAGGGCTAATTTTCTTTTCCAATTTTACCTTTGTGATCCTTCTACGCCAAATTCGAGCGGGCTTACAAGGCGAGAATGCATCAATTTGAGCAAATTGGGCGTTGTGCGGCGAAGTCGCCAAGTCTGATTTGAGCCAGTTGATTTTAAATAAGTATATTGCTGATCGATAGTTTCGCTGACCAGGTTTTACTGATCGATGTTCGAGGACGATGTTCCAGGAGGATTTGCGTGGCACGTGTGGCTGGCATTGATATTCCCGATAAGAAGAAGATCTTCTACGCTCTCCAGTACATCCATGGCATTGGGCCGAAGTTCTCGAAGGACATCTTGATCGAAGCTGGCGTCGATCTCGAGCAGCGCTCGAACGATGTAGATGAAGCCAAGCTCGCGGTGATCAACTCGATCATCGACGCCTCGTATCTTGTCGAGGGTGCGCTTCGCCGTCAGGTGCAGCAGAACATCCAGCGTCTCAAAGACATCCGTTCGTACCGTGGCGATCGCCACCGTCGCGGGTTGCCCACGCGTGGTCAGCGCACACAGTCGAATAGCCGCACCCGCAAGGGCCGCAAGAAGACCGTCGCCGGTAAGAAGGGCGTCAAGGCCAAGTAATTCTTGGTTTTGGCCCTGGAATTGGCTTCGCAGAGTAGATTGGGCCAAGTTTGTTCGCACACGATTCAGTTGAACCTCAGGGAAGCTGCTTCGAATAAGAATGAATCAATCTGCTTTGCTACTGCTATTCGGCATCTTGCTATGCGAGTTTTCCCATTGGGACCACCTGTAAAAACTTCTCGATTCAGGTAGTAATTTAATCGCCGAACCGATTCAGGTAGGCGAAAGTATGTCGGATGCTGGTGCATCGAGCAACAGTGGGCAGGGTTCTGTAGTCTGCGTAGGTTCCGCTTAGGGGCTTGATCTGGCTACAGCACATATTTCGGGGACGACCCATTGCGGGTCGGTCGATCCGAGGAGTGATTATGGCGAAGAAGAGCAAAGTTCGTAAGAATGTCGTACGCGGGATTGCGCATATCAGGGCGACCCAGAACAACACGATTGTCACCATCACCGATATGAATGGCGAGACCCTAGCATGGGATTCGGCGGGCACCATCGGGTTCAAGGGTGCGCGTAAGTCAACTCCATTCGCCGCGACTCGTGCGGGCGAGACCTCGGGCGGCAAGGTTCGCAAGATGGGGATGTCTGAAGTCGAGATCAGGATCAAGGGTTCGGGCGCAGGTCGCGAATCTGCGGTCAACGGCTTGACCGCCGCTGGCTTGCGTGTGACTGCGGTTGAGGACCATACTCCTGTTCCTCACAACGGTTGCCGTCCCTCTAAGCGTCGCCGTACGTAAGTATGAGCGAAGGTTCTCTCGCCACTTTCTGGATTGCTTGAATAGATTCGATCACGCGATCAGTCGTTTCAAGACATATTTGCAAGTGGCACATGTTGGCGTATTGATCGTGTGTATACGCAGTGTTGATTAGTCGTGGGAATGCGCTCGAAGCGAGCCTTCCCGCGTGTGCCTGGAACGCAGAAGGCCACTCCCCCCGTGCTCGGCGGCGGAGAGCGAGCCGCAGGTTCCAGGCCGGATTTTCTGGTTCGCCGAGCGACGGAAGCACAAAGCCATGACGACTCGTCTACGCTGGCGTGGGCTCGAATTGCCTACGAAGGTGGTCGCCGATCCCCGTTACGCCGGTTCCGACCGATACGGCCGTTTTACGGTCGAACCGTTCGAAAAAGGCTTCGGAACAACGGTTGGTAACTCGCTTCGCCGGGTTTTGCTATCCTCATTAGAAGGGGCTTCGGTCTCTTCTATTTCCATCAAGGGTGCGCCGCACGAATTTAGCTCGCTCCCAGGCGTGATGGAAGACGTGACGGACATCGTTCTCAACGTCAAGAACTTGGTCGTCAAGCTCGAAGGCGATGAGCCCAAGACCATGCGTCTTGCCGTTCGTGGGCCTGGTGAAGTCACCGCGGACATGATCCAAGCTGACACGGCGATTACCATCCACAACAAGAACTTGGTCATCGCAACGCTGACCGAAGCCATCGAATTTGAGATGGACCTCAAGGTCACCAAGGGTCGTGGCTACGTTCCCGCTTCCGAGCAATACACCAACCTCGAAGAGCAGGAAGTCGGCCTGATTTACGTTGACGCGATCTACTCCCCTGTTCAACGTGTTCGCTACAAGATTGAAGAGACTCGCGTGGGTCAGCGCACCAACTACGACAAGCTCACCCTCGAAGTGTGGACCAATGGCACCGTCACCCCTGACATGGCCTTGGTCGAAGCTGCCAAGATTCTTCGCAAGCATCTGAACCCCTTCGTTCAGTACTTCGAGATCGGCGAAGAGCGTGTTTCGGACGAAGCTGCGGCTGCAGCGAGCGTCGACGAAGACCTCATTCGCAAGCTCAACATGCCCATCTCAGAACTGGAGCTTTCGGTGCGTGCGTCGAATTGTCTCGAATCCGCCCGGATCGAGTCCGTCGGCCAGCTCATCATCCAGACCGATCAGGACTTGCTGCGTTTGCGATCCTTTGGCCGAACCAGCCTTCGTGAAGTGAAGCGCAAGCTCATGGATATGGGTTTGGACCTTGGCATGAAGCTCCCCGAAGGATATTCGGTCATCCCGCCGGCGACCCCGGCGACGGCCTACGAAGATCCTGCCTAAACTTCTCTCCTGTCTTTCATCTGGACTGCTGTTCAGTGATAGACAGGACTGAATCTTTCATTGCACAACAGTGCGGGGCTTACTCGCGTGTTCTTGTTCTTTCGGCTCGTTTCATCGAGGCTGATTCCTTCTGGAGTGGCCCGTTCTTTGGAGATTCTTCATGCGACACCGCCGCGCCGGCTACCGACTTGGTGTAAAGACCGCGCACCGTACCGCCATGCTCCGCAATCTTGCGGCTGGCTTGTTCGAGCATGGCCAGATTGTGACCACGGTCACGAAGGCCAAGGCTGTCAAGCCCTTTGTCGAGAAGATTATCACGCTCGCAAAGAAGGGTGACCTTTCTTCGCGTCGCTTGGTGATCGCCAAGCTAGGCATCAATCGCCGCGGCTTCGATTGGCTTTACCTGGCAAAGGATGCGACCGAACAGGAAAAGGATCACGTACAGAAACTCCGCGATCAGGCGGAAACCTTCTTCGAAGTTCCCAAAAGCGAAGAAATCGAGCGTAACCGCTACGGCGACATCCGCAAGGCACCCAGCATTGTGAAGCACATCTTCGCGAATATTGCTCCTCAGTTCGCCGACCGCACTGGCGGGTATACTCGCATCGTCAAGCTTGGTCGTCGCCGTATCGGTGATGGCACCGAATTGGCTGTTCTTCAGTTTGTTGGAGCGGAAGAAGGCCCGGAAATCACGGGGCGGTCATCGACCCGCCGCCGGATTGCAGACAAGCGTACCGCCTTTGCTGCCAAGGTCCGTAAGGATCGCGAAGCAGCCAAGACCAGCGGCTAAATCCGATGGCTTAGCGAACCATTTTGGCTCATAAGTGTTCAGGACAAATCAGTACAAATATCGAATATGATCTCACCAAAACCCTAGGTATGCTGCCTAGGGTTTTTTCTAGCTGTATCCGCGTTGAATTTGAGCTTAATTTTCTTAAAAAATTAAGCGATCAAAGTCTGATTTTGAGACAATTTAAGTGAGACGGCATTTAATGTTTGCAATTGTAGAGAAAAAATCTGAATAATTATTCCCAAAGTGGATCAATCTATTGCACACTGATTTACGAAAGTATACTGTGTATCAGGCTCCACAAGTTCTGTTTGAACAATGGTGTTGAACCATTGGTTTGGAATAGACGGACTGCACCTGTGGTGTAGCCGAGTTCGATTAAAGGCTCATCGGCGTGTGCCGGGGGCATCAAAGGATTTGCTGGGCGAGGCGTTGCTAGCTCGGCGTATTGAAAGGGTTCTACCATGTCGATTCGTTCTATTGCCGCTCTTGCTTGCTGCACCTTGGCCATGAGCTTCTTCGCGGTTGGTTGTGCGAAGAACAACACTAATGGTGAGATGGGCGCGGTTTCGGGCGAGAAGGCTTGCTGCGGCTCGTGCGGCAATACCTGCACCAAGGACGCTGCTAAGAAGGACGCCGCCATGGGCGCCGTCGGCGCGAAGAAGGAAGGCTGCTGCTCTGCTAAGTCTTCCTGTTCCAAGGATGCTGCCATGGGCGCGATGGGCGCCGAGAAGAAGGAAGGCTGCGCTACCAAGTCTTCTTGCTCCAAGGACGCTGCAATGGGCGTGATGGGCGAGGCCAAGACCGGCTGCGGCGCTGCCAAGGCTTCCTGCGGCGGCAACCAGAACTAAGTCTTTGAGGTTCAGTTCCGGTTCTTGAACCCAATCGGTGGCTTCAAGAATTGCGTTAGCTGGCTGAAATCAAATCTGTAACGACGGCCCGCGGCGTTCCCGTGGGTCGTCTTACTTTTTATACTGAAAGTTCGGCGGCTCAACGATCGCTTAGATTTTGTCGTTGGACTGTGTACCTACTTGTCGGCGAAGGGTGCCCTACCCTTGCACCCTATGGCAGCAGATGCATCCACTCCTTTGTCGTCTCCCACATCGTTGCCCTCATCATCGCTTGGGGCTTCGCCTTTGGACTCGTTGAACGCGCTCGAAGCCGATGGACTTTCTGCGATCGGTTCGGTTTCAGAGAGTGCTGGGCTTGAGGCATGGAAGGCCGCGTTCATTGGGCCTAGCGGCCGCTTGAAGGCAGCGTTTGGTGGTCTCAAGGACGTACCCAAAGAGATCAAGCCCGCCTTTGGCCAGCGGCTCAACGCGGTGAAGGTCGCGCTTGAAACCGCGTATGTGGACAAGAAGGCCTTGGTCGAAGTTGCGGCGAAAGCAACGGCGCGCGTCATCGACATGACCGAGCCGGGGCTTGTGGCTTCACGAGCAGTCGGCCGTCGGCATATTTTGACGCGTGTGCGTGAAGAGTTGGTTGATGTGTTTGTACGCATGGGCTTTGAAGTTGCGACCGGTCCCGAGCTTGAAGACGACGAGCACAACTTTATTAAACTCAATATTCCCGCTGGCCATCCAGCGCGAGATTCGATTGACAACTTTTACGTGGATGATCCGGCGACGACGGCTGCTCCCCGGATGCTGCGTTCGCAGACGTCGACGGTGCAGATCCGCACGCTGGAGAAAGCTGTGTACGATGGGGGCGGGAAGCTTGTGCACCCGATCAAGATCGTTTCGCCTGGGCGCGTGTATCGGCCCGACACCGTCGACGCGACGCATTCGTTCATGTTCCATCAGATGGAAGGTCTATATGTTGATCGCGCGGTGACGATGGCCGAGTTAAAGACGACGCTGGTGCAGTTCGCGCGGGCGTACTTCGGTGAGGACGCACAGATCCGCCTTCGCCCGAGTTTTTTCCCATTCACCGAGCCATCCGCCGAGCTGGACATGATGATCCGCCTTCGCCCGGATCAGCCTGCACGGTGGATCGAGTTGGGCGGTTGTGGCATGGTCGATCCGGCGGTTTTCAAGGCGTGTGGCATCGATCCAGAAGAGTGGACCGGGTTCGCCTTTGGCTTCGGGATCGAACGCATCGCGATGGGCCGCTATGGCATCCCTGATATTCGCATGCTCTTCGAGAATGACGCACGGTTTTTGTCGCAGTTGTAAATCGAGCCAACTCCAACGGACCTAGCACGTCGGACTAAACACGTCGGGCCAAGCACAAATCACAACGCAAAGGGACATCACATGGCAAAGGTCAAAGCCGAAACATTGCTCGCGGAGTTAAACCGCTTGCGCAAGGATCTGGACGAGGACACGACGGACATCGAGTGGGTCACATTGCACCACGTGTTTTGCTTTATCAGCTACAAGATGGGCGAGTTCCAGAAGTACATCGATGAACAAGCCGCAAAGGGCGCGTTCGACGATTTGGAATCGTGAAATTTTGAGCGTGCGTAGG
>JBBRGG010000083.1:0-13748 GCA_038240875.1 Phycisphaerales bacterium
GAAGGCCGCCCGCTCGCCCCAGCCCAAGGCCGACGCCCGCGCGTGCCACACCCTCCCCGTCCCGGCCCTCCGCACCGCGGGAGCACCGCGTGCCCGATCCCCAGCGGGCGGCGGCGGCGGGGCGGAATCGGAGTGCTGCGGCCTGGAACACACGCGCGCCGAGCTGGAATGCACGCGCGCCGGGAGCGTACGAGTCTGTTGTCCGCTCGTCCAACTCACCTGTACGATCAGCCAAGCAACTTGTCCGTCCGCCCGGCTCAAGTGGCCGGTCCGACGGGTCGATGGTGAGGTCCTGCGGACGGCGTGTCAGACCGTCCGCTTGACTCGCGCGATCGGCCAATTGGTGTGGCCGACCGCACACGTCATGCGGATGATCAGCCATGGCATGTGGCCGCTCCCGGCGTGCTTGCCCACGGCCGAAGGCCGCTTCCTCAGGCCCGCTGCCGACTTCGCCGCGAACCACTTCAACTTGTCGATACGTTACAACAACGTGGCTTACATCGCCGTCGCCGAAGACAACGTCCTCGAGGTGGTCACGCTCCGGCGGCGGGCGTACGCCTTCAGCCTCAAGGCTCTAGGCCCAGACCAGTCACGCACCAAAGCCAACGCCGCCATGCCTCGCAGGTACGAGCCGGTCGAGCCGTGAGCCTGCAATCGCCCAAGGCGATTCGCGTGCTCGCCTTGGGTGGACTGCGCGGCGAGATCTTCGTCGCGATGGCGCTCTCGCTCTCGGCGAAGGATTCGCGCAGTCTTCTGCTGACGCTGACGTACACTGTCGTGATCTTCTCGCTTCTGGCGCGGGGCCTGACGGTGAGCCGTCTGATTCGGCGCGTGACCGTCGCCGCCGGGGCCGCCCATGCACATAAAGATATCGCTGGTTCAACACTTCACAAGAGATGAACCGAGCTTGTTGTTTCTGGTCTGTAACAACTCATTTCCAGCCCTCATGTTCTGACGAGTTCATCCTTACCTATGCCGGTCCTGAATCCGCCCGAAGGTGTCGTCGAGGTGCCTCTCCATCTTTTTGGACGCGCCATCAACGGCATCTTCAAAGGTTGCCGCCAAGTCGGTAACAGTCATGGGCTGCATGTTCGCGGGGCGAGCTTCAAGAACGCACTTCTTATCGTCACCATGAGTCTTGGAGCCGTTCTCATCGCTGAGAAAGACCTCAACCCGCGTGAGCCGCTCGCCAAACCGGTCGAGAGAGGCCGCGACAATTGCTTCAATGCGTTGGTTGAGCTCCAAGCTCCCGTGCGTGTTGCTGTTTGTGTTGACTAAAACAAGCATGTAGGATTCTCCTGGGATTGTGATCTAGATAGAGGTGTGCATTGCTGTCGCTGCTGCTGCGACAATGACGTGTACGCGGCGGTGAGGAAGACGAGGGAACGAGTCAGTTTTTCGAGTCGCGTCGAGCCTGTGCCCGCTTCACGGTAGAAGACACATGGCCGAGTAGACGGCTCTTAAGACCAGCCTCTTTGATCCGAGTTTTCTTGACTTGCGACTCGGCCTTGAGTCGCTTTGGACCATCCTGGCCGAGGAGAAGCGAAGCCTGTGGCCCCTTGTTCGTATCGTCAAGGTCAAGGGCCACATCAACCTTTGCTTTGACCGGCTTCTTGGCTTGCTGATCTGGTGCGTTTAATATCGGCTTGGTTGCTGCACTTTTCTTGGGCGAATCGGCGACCACGGCGGCCTTTACTGCGCGGCCACCTTCATTCTCCCAACGAGCCACCGCGATAGGACTTCCATTCTGTGGCTCCGGCGGAAGTGTCGCGCTATCGGGGGTGCGCGAATCTCGTAATGCGCGGCCAACCCGACCATCGCTACCTCTCGATTGTTCCGTGCGGCGTGTTGTGCCGACTTTCGGCCCCGCAGTGGAGATCGCCCTGGATCCAGGCAACCCAGTACCTAGAAGCTTTCGATTCTTCTGTGCTTTCATAAACCGTTTCCTTTCGAGAAGGTGTGGCAGTCGAGGGACTTAATTGCACTCATGATCCTATCGAGAAGCTGCGAGCCGACCACCACGAATCAACGATTGAGGATTCTTGATACACGGCAGCATTCGATGAAAGCCGATTAACCGTTGCAGCTGCGAATCGTCCCAACACAAGAGGAAAGAAAGACTTCCGAGGTTCAGCCCTTGCATGACCGGTGTACCGGGGCAATGTCTGTCGCAGCATTCTTCGCCGTGAGTGATTCGATCAGGCGCTTCACGTTCACTTCCACGGGCGCACGGTCAAAGCTTGCCGGGATGGTCCGCCGGATCGCCTCTTCCAATGCCTGCGCCTGGTGTAGGAGTACCCCGAGGCGAGATGGGTGTTGAGTCTGTCTCTCCAGCGTCTGCAGCGCATCGACCAGCCGCGTGAGCACGGCGACGTTGCCGCTCGCGCTCTGGCGGATCTGGTCCAGGGCCAGTTCCACCATGCTCGCGAACGTCGCACCGCGTGTGATGACCCGCAGCTCTCCATCTTCAAACCGACAGGGCGATTCGATATCACGGGCGCAGAGTCTGACGAGGATCGCAGTTATGTAGTCAAGCGACATGACCGCTGTCGTGGTGTCGTTGATCCCCGGCGAGAGCGCTTTGAGCGCCACATCGACGATCTGACGAATGCCATAAGCCGCATCCTGATATGTCGTCCGTTGGACATTGATGGCGTACGCGTCGCTCAGATGTTTGATGACGTCCTGAGAGGGCTTGCGTGAATCGCCCGCCGTGAGAATGGAGACCAGCGGCATCCCCTCAATGACGAAGTCGCCAACGCAGTGCTCCATGCGGACGACAATGTTGTGGTGTCGAGCGATGGCAAAGAGAGATTCGGTCTCGACACTCTGGATGTAGCCAGTGCGGGCGGCTGTGATCTCGTGCCATCGTCGTTGTTCGCCAGTAATCGAAGGATCTCTGTCCGCGTAATACTTATTCTCTTTTCCCACACCCTCGGGGAATAGTCGGTCGATGCGATCCTCGGTCTCTTTAGCGATGCGAGCGAGTATGTGCGATGCCTGGATGGATGTTGCGATGTGGTGGATGAAGTAGATGAAGAAGCAAATCCCGACAAAGGCAAGCACGACCCCGCCTACCACCGCGAGCGATGGAACGAACTCAATGTCAGGCCCCTCGCGGATCGTGCGCAACACTACAAGGCAGTACGCAAAGATGCCGACAAACACACCCAGCACAGTCTGGTTCGTGCGGTCGCTCATGAAGTTGCGCAGCACGCGAGAGGTGTATTGACTGGAGGCCAGCGACAGAGCCACCAGCGTGATTGAGAAAACCACTCCGGCAACGGTGATCATCGAGCTCGCCACAGCTACGAGCATCCCCCTCGAACCCGCCGCTCCCGCTCCAAATAGCCGCGGCCATCTCATCAAAATTTTATAGTTGAACCATGTGTCCGCCTCGATGAGCCCGATTGCAAGCGCTATTGCCAATAGCACTATCGTCCCAGGCACAAACCAAAAGGTTGATCGAAGGGACTGCCAGATGCTCAGCACTTTGGCCATGAGTAAAGACGCCCTTGATGAATTTCGTGCGCGTCGCAAGTTGTTTCCCTTGCAGCAACGCTCGCTCCGGCCCTACGAAGGCCGCTACAAGCTTCAGATGTGCTTCACACTTACTTACACGTAGACAAGCCGCTTACCTAAATCCGAAGCAAAATCCAAGTCTCTCGGCAAGTCATCACACGCAGTTAAGTTGTCATAATTTAACAATTGGCGTCGAGTTCTTCACCGCCGTCATAGGAAAGCTTCTCGATCTGAGTCCAGCAATCGTCCTGAGCGTGTGTCCGTCGTTGGTCGTGCAAAATGCTCATTTGCACACACACCCGAGAGAACTTCTCTTGGGAGGTTGCATCATGTTCGGACTCGCGCCGCCGACGCCGTTAGCTTTCCCGGTACCATCAGCCCTCACGTCGGCATGCTTCTCTGTTTGATTACCCTCAACGCAATCACGCCAAACGGCCTTAACCCCCACGCTTGCCCGCACACTTCGCACCCTTTCACGATTGTCGAAGTCGGCTCGCATAATTGCACGAGCACGATTTGGATCGCTACCGCGATGCATGCCGCCTGCAGACCCGACTCCAACGCCACGCAGTCAACTTCTAATACTTTGACTTCTTCCACTCTCATCATCCCCACGCTCTCCGCCACCAACTTTTAGCATGTGGCGACGTCAACCTCGCCTTCATCGAATTCGGCCATTCAATCCCAATGTGTTCCACGATTTCTAGTCATCGAACCCGCACTCGCCCCCAACGCCTTGGTCATCTTCCACGACAATAACCTTACCTTTAGCCCTTCCTCTGGCCCTATCTCAGGCCCTAACAGTACCAGCGAAGGCTCGCGACTCCTCCTCGACGACTTTTTCACAGGCTATCTAGGTGTCGGCTCATGCCACGAAATCACCGTGCTGCCCTTCGCCATTGCCAACTTTGGTATTGCTACAGCCCGCAAACTCTCCTGGGTTTCGTAGTAGCGCGAAACCAACACGCGCAGTATCCTCACGAGACTCTATTTGTCTGGCTCCACTTGTCCTACTTACGCTCGTTCGCTCTTTTTTATCTCGCCTTTCATTTTCCCGCCTTCGATTTTTCGCCCCCACTCTCCTGCCCAAATTTCTCACTCCTAAGGATTCCCTTCACTATGTCCAGTCGCGTCTACGTTCAACCTGCGCCTCGTGCCCTGCTCACCAAGGCCGACCTCTCCGCACTACCTGCGTCACTCCCCAAGGCGGACCACGCCATCGATTCGCCCGCCGCCCGCGTTTACGTCGGCGACTGCCGCGAAATCCTCGCCAGCCTCATGCCTTCGATCAAAGGCAAGGTCGACATGGTCTTCGCCGACCCACCCTTTAACTGGAACCGCGCCTACGACAAGTGGGACGACTCGATGCCTACTGCCGACTACCTCACCTTTACCTATGCGTGGCTCGATCTCTGCCTCGAATCACTCCGCCCCGGCGGCGCATTCTGGGTCAACATTCCCGATGACTGGGCCGCAGAGATCGTCGTGCATATGAAGTTGCGTCGCTGCCACCTCATCAATTGGTGTGTTTGGCATTACCGCTTCGGCCAAAACCTCATCGAACGCTTCATCAATAGTAAGGTCCACGCCCTCTACTTCCTCAAACCAGAAACCCTTGCATCCAACAGCCACCGCACTTGGAACCCGCTTGAAGTTCTCGAAATGTCCGACCGTGCCGCAATCTATAACGACGCAAGAACCCAATCTAAGAAAGATGGCATGCCCCCGGGTCTTCGCATTCCTATGGACGTTTGGTACGGGCCATTCTGGGGCCGAATCCAAGGTAATAATAAAGAACGTCGTCCCGGCCACGACAATCAACTTCCTGAAACATATTTAGAACGTGTCGTCCGCAGCACCTCAAACCCAGGCGATCTGGTCATGGACCCGTTTCTCGGCAGCGGCACCACCGGCGTCGTCGCTCATCACCTCAAACGCCGCTTCATAGGCGTCGAATACTCCAGCGCAAACGCCGCTCGCGCCTTCGAACGCATCACCACAGGCCCAATCCGCCCGTTGGACGGACAACTAGGCGTCTCCACAGCTATTCATGCAAAACGTGGCCCTAAAGCTAAGAGTAAAGTTCCGGGCAATGTATCAAGTAAAGCGGAAAGCAAACTCTTAAACAAAAACCCGAGCAAACCACGCAAGAAAGCCGCAACGATATAAACCAAGTGAAAGGCATGTGGCAGGCAAGCCTAAGCTAAGCGAATAGCTCAGGAAGATCATGCGGTTAAAGAAAACTATTGAACTATCTGAAGTGAAGAACATGAGTTTGTAATACACTAAACCTGTTCTCAAAACTGCAATAAAATTGCAGTTAGCCAAGACGCGTACTTGCGTAAAGCATCAAGAATAGAAACGTGAGAATCGATAGAAATAGCCGATATTTCGAAGATTGCACATGCATCGCAAGCTTTATTTGATCGCTAACAAGACCAAGCTGTCGCATATATCATGCCGTACAAGTGAGTGATCAGGATCATTTAGGCAGGGTCAATTGCAAATTGCCCAAAGCTTTTCTTCTGCCTTTGGTAGTCCGGTCGTCCCGGCCGATTGTCTCTGCTTTGTGCCTTTGCTTTGTGCCACCATGATTGCTTCAATCGTGGTGTGCCTTCTCGACTCGCTATTCTCGATTCATCATTCGCAACTCACGATACGCGCGGCTTATCTTTGCCTTCGGTAGTCCGGTCGTCCCGGCCGATTGTCATTTCGCTATTTCACTTTGCCACTGTGTATCTCAATTATCACGAACTAGGTGCGAGCAACGGAAAGATTTCATTCAATAGTGCGTCCGCTTTCCCGATCGATGCCTCTAACGCCTTGGCATCAATCGGTGCCATCATCGGTATCGGCGTCATCTTCAATTCTTTCGCCAGCGTGTCACGAATAGGTATGTTCTTAGATGGTCCAGTTGCCAGCAAACGCTCCGCCTCGGCACTCACTAAAAAACTCGCCAATCGTGCTGCCTGATTCGGATTTGGCCCGCCACGAACCTTGGCGATCGTAAACGGGATCACCAGCGTTCCCGCGCTTGGCAATCCTTTCTGAGCCATCGTCCCTTTGGTAATCTTGTCCGCGGTTTCAAACGCCATCTCTACTGGCCACTGGTTGTCCTTTCCTACATATACATCGTCTGTGTCTGTCAGCCCAACATCAATCTCGCCAAAGGCAACCGCGCGAACCACGCTCGCGTTCCCGTCATACAAACGCACGCCATTGCCTACAAGCTCCATCAACCACAGCCGAACCGCATCTTCGCCATGCTCGGCGATCAAATATGCAACGTGCGTCCGCGTTGTTCCAAACTGTGGCCTTGCAATCCCCACCCGCCCTGACCACTTGGGATCGGTCAATTCGCGCAGCTTCGTCGGCGCAGTTTGCTTCGACAATCGATTTGTTGAATAGACAATCACTCGCGCTCGCAGCGCCACGCCATACCACGCGCCGTCGGCGGCTCGCAGCCCGCCTGGCCACCCTTGTGCAAACTCGCTCTGCGCTCGCGGGGCAAAGGGCTCGAGCACACTTGACTTGTCGAGAATCTGCGTACCAACAAGTTCACTTGACCACCACACGTCGGCTCGTGGCGCTTCGCGCTCCGCGAGAAGGCGTTCAATCAGGCCCGTGGTCTTGGTAGCTTCAGTATCGGTAACGAGTTTGACCTTGATGCCGCTGGCTTTCTCGAATGCGTCGATCACAGGCCTGGCTACGAAATCATCGACGCTGGTGTAGAGGACGACTTCGCCACCACTTGCGCTAGTTGGGCCGGTGGCGGCCTTGGGGCGCAGCGTGATGAACAGCGCGATCGCCATGCTCACCGCAGCGACCCCCAACAGCCCGCCGGCAATGAGCCACTGCTGAGGTTTGTCAAGCCCACGCCAGTTCGTGTACGCAGCTTGAAGACGCCACTTGAAATTCTCACGCATTGACGGCCAGTTCGTTGCCATGCCATAATCTATGCATAGCCCACGTGTGCCGTTACACATTACTTTGCAAAGCTCGCGCCCGCGCAGCCCTATCAGCAAGCGTCATGACCCCCACTCACGAAACAACCTCGCATCGCGCCATGTTCCTCCGGCTGTTTCACAGCCTTTGGCAGCCTTGGGGCGTAAACGCGAGTGACTTGCAGCGTGCGCACGACGCGCAAGCTTCGCATCATTTGGGCCGATTAGGCATTCCCTTCCATTGTTTTTTCGCCGCAGCGTGGGCCTTCGTCTGCGTCGGCCCGATCACCTTTGTCGAGCTTGGGTACATACCTCTTGGCGTGATGTTCCTCATCCGCCTGCCCTTTATTTGGCCAAGTTTGCGCTTGCTGGTGCGCGTGCCGCTGTTCTGGGGGTGCATGCTCTTTGCGATCTGGTCGCACGTATCGATTCTTTGGTCCCCCGACGTGCACCAAGGCGTGCGCGACGCCGGAGCAATGCGATTTATGCTGATGCTTTTTTTCATTTGGCCTGTGATGCACGCCAGGCGAGCGATGATCTTTGGACTGGTCTTAGGCTTTGCTGCTGCGGGTTTTACGCAAGTACTAGAAGTTGTCGGGCATCGGTTCGATATGCCAGGTTTGGTGTGGTCGCATCCGCCGATTCCTGAAGGCACCTCGCCACGGGTGAGCATGTGGTGGCATCAGCCCGCTGTCGGTGGCACGATGCTGGCTGCGGGGTTTGCGTTGCATCTACCTGCCGCATTCGGACTTACGATTGATCGTGGGCCAAGGCAAATGTTGTGGCGAATCGTTGGCTGCCTTGGCTGTGTGGTTGCCTTCGCCGGGATTTTGGCTACTGGTACGCGTGGCGCAATGCTTGCAGCGTGTGCGGCAGTTGTAATTGCAGCGCTGGCAAAGGCTTGGAGTATGGTTTCGCCGCGGCATACCGCAAAGCTTACACATGTGCCAGCGGGTGTCGCGCGGGCGAAGAACCGGGGTAGAACGCTGATAGTTCCTGTCATTGCAGGACTTATAGCATTACTCCTGCTTGGTGGCACATGGCTGGTTGTTGGAAATCAAGTTTCAGAACGAGCAAAGGCTGCCGTCGCTGAGGTCCGAAGTGCTTTATCCAACAAGAATTACGCGAGTGATACCGGTGCTCGCATCGCGATGGCAAAATGGGCTGTAGCAGCCTTTGCGCAGAAGCCAATGACGGGCTTTGGCGCGGGGTCATTTCGTACGATTGCGCAGCAAGCCATTGCTAGCGAAAGACTTGTGGGCGTTCGTGCCCACGCTCAGGCGCACAATACGCCATTGCACATCGCGGCGACTCTTGGCGTGCCCGGGTTAATCTTGTTTGGGTGGATCGTGGTTGCTGGGCTGTGTGGGGGCAGCAACCTCATGAAGAGGCTGCGGTCAAATGAAGGCTTACATAACGGTAGCATGAATATGGGAGAACGCTCAAACCCGTGGAACACGTTTGGGGGTAACGCATACGACCTTGCCCCAGTGTTTGCACTGGTAGGGCTGTTACTCGCGGGGATGTTTGATACTTTGCTGGTCAACACACAAGAGGCTGCATTGCTCTGGACGCTGGTGGCGTTGTGCGTTCCATTTCGGGCGATGGCACCGGTACACGCTCGATGTATACCTACTCTGAGTTGTGTCAGCTTGGAAAGTTCGAAGCAGTGATTATCGTATCTTGTACGGATGCTTCGAGCATAATCCAATAGAAATTCACAATAATATACAAAATATGCGTAGCGTAGTGGCCGATTGTATTGTATACTACAGATCAATGGACTGACTTTAACTCGCGGAGGTCGAGCGATGGTGAAGCCCCTAAAGGTTGGGTTGAAGGCGGGTGCAGGGCCGCTTCCCGGGTATAGCTGGAATGTTGCCTATTTATCTGTTGCTCGGGATGAAGCAATGGGGTTCCTGAATGACGAGCAGTATGCGCACTCGGTGGATCTTGTGCGAGCGTTGGCGTCGGAGCCAGACCCAACTCATCCGATGACAGTAACGGTCGAAACAGTAGAGGATTTTTACGAGTTAAAGGACAAGGGTGGCGTGCTTGGAAAGATCAATCTTCGCATTTACTTCGTTGTTGAACGAAGGGACAAGACGATTTTGATCATCAGCGCGATTTAGAAGGAAGCGGAAGGACAGATGCCGACATGGGTGAAGATCCGTGTTCGGCACAGGCTTCGCAAGTTCCATGCTGGAGAGTTCGGCCGTCTGGCGTGAAGACGTCCGAGGCGTGGAACAAAATCGAGGAGTACGAATTATGACAACTACGGAACTGGGGCACAGGCTCCGTTCGATGGGTATGGAAGAGCAACTCGTCACGATGGCGGTGACTGTTGTGATGGATCGGATTGGGCGTTTGACGAAAGAAGATCGGGACGACCTCTTCGCGCTGGTGAAGGAACTGGTGTGCGCGACTACAGACGAGGATCGGCTTGGCATCCGAGACACGATGGTCGAGATACTCGATGGTCGAACTGCGACTGTGGAGCGTGCCGATCTCTCGGAAGGAGGCGCGCACTCGGACAAGTGGCTGAAGTGGACGGAGTGGGTCAGCAAGAGGATTCGTGATGCGAGGACCGAAGCGGGTTTGACGCAAGAGCAGCTTGCGGAGAAGACTGGGCTGCCACAGAGTCACATCAGTCGCATCGAGAATGCGAAGCACAGCCCGGCACGAGCGACGATCGAGAAGATCGCCAATGCCCTCGGTAAGCCAGTCGCGTTCTTCGACTTTAACTGATCGAGTACGGGATCATGAGCTATTAGCCGGCCCCGAAATCAGCCGGCCCCAAAATGGGCTGGCTTTTTCATTGGCAACCAGGTCCGTTCATGTGAATTATGGAGTTCGTCGCATGGGAAATCAGAGTTTGGCGTAGAGCGTCGAGTAGACAATAAGCTGAGCGCACGTCGGTTTTGACCGGATTGAGTGCTCGAACTCCTGAGCCACGGATACACAAGAGTTGACGTAAGCGGTTTAGATCGCCTTGCGATCCATGCGATGCCGAGGTATACTCTGGAATCGATGGCGTTTTCGATGGATTGATAACGCGAGAAATCGGATTCAGTGCACGCTGGTTGAGTGTGTCTGGTACCGGATTGGTCTTGGATTGGTCTTGGATTGGGCCGGAACATACAGGTGCTGGCATGCGTACCGAAGCGGTAGCGTGAGCTGGTGCCGTGAATGTGCCACGAGTGGCGCAGTGAATGGCTCTGCGAATGAATTGGGCGTTGCGTTTGGCCGGGCCCACAGGGCCAAGCCAACAGGGCCGGGCCAAGCAAGTCGGGCCAAGAGGGCCGGGCCGATGCGGCGCCATCGAACGCAGTCGAGTTCATTCATATACTGTTTATACGAATCATACTTGTGATTCGGACGTGCCGGGTCAAAGAGTACTACTAAAACCCCCTCTCGGAGAGAGGGGGTACCCAAGACAGCCAGGATTTCAACTAGGATTCGTACCGGCCCGACCTTTGAAGATTGGCGTTGCGAAGGTGTGTTGATTGAGATGGGTTTCCCTTTGTGGGAAGCTCACATAGGAGCCCGCCGAATGGATCGCATGAATGCAAGCCCAAATGGAAATCCAGCTGGAAATGTGTCTGGAAATGGGTCTGGAAATTTGGTCAATCAGATATCGATGAGCGTGCTGGACACGTTGGCAGCGGCGGGAACGCGGGCGCGGTTTGCGGCTACCGGCGACTCACGATCCGGCGTTTCTCCGGCGGCGGGCGGTGGCGAACTGCGTACCTGGCGTCAGTTGATGAAGCGGGCGTTGGGCATGGGGCTCGCGGGCGCGGGCACCGGCGGGATCCATGGCGGGTTTGAGCCACTCGAAGCGCGCCTCATCATGTCAGGGTCGGCCTTCCCGACCGTGTCGGACCTTGAAAGCCCGAACAACACGGTCGTGCGTTTCGCTACTACCTACGGCGACATTGATATTGAGCTGTTCAACCAAGCCGCTGCGGTGACGGTGAACAACTTTGTGTCGTACGTGACTTCGGGACGGCTCGATACCACCTTCTTTCACCGGGCGGTGGATCAGGGCTTCGACATAATCCAAGGTGGCGGGTTTACGTTCAACAACTCGACGGGCGTGTCGGCGGTACCTACCAGCGCGGCGATCGTGCGTGAAGATTCGGGTCGTGCCAACGCCGCTCGAACAATCGCGATGGCGCGGACCAACACGCTGAATTCAGCAACGAGCCAGTTCTATTTCAACATGACGGACAACCCGGCGTTTAACATTACAAACGCGAACAACGGGTTTACGGTCTTTGGCCGAGTTGTGCGTGGGTGGGACATTGTTGAGTTAATCTCGGCGCAGCCAATCGTCAACGCGGGAAGCCAGTCGGTCTTTAATAACACGGGTATCGGTACCGAGTTGCCTGTGACGGCGAATTACAACGCGAGCATCGGTGTGCGGCAAGATTCGCTGATCACGCTGATTGACGCCGAGATCATTAAACCAGCGGGCGCGACGGGCTTTTACTTGCAGGATTCGATCTTCCCCGAGGGCTTCTCAAGCGGGACAGCGACCGAGACGCTCGACATCTCGAACCCAAACTCTGCGGTTGCGACGGTGCAGGTCATCGCGCGATATGAAACGGGGCGGCGTGATCAGGTGTTGACAACGGTGACAATTGCGCCGGGCTCGACGCAGCGGATTAGTTTGTCGACGTTGGGGATCAGCAGCCTTTCGGGGATGCGGGTTGGCACGCCTTATGGCATCGTGGTGCAGACGGCGGTGCCGACGGGCACGACCAACTCAAGGCCAGTCGTGGCAACATTGACGCGCGTTGATTACAACGCCGAGACGGCGACCGCACTGGTAAACCCGTCGACAATAGGGCAAAACTCGCTCAATGAATGGGTATTCCCGCGGATCGAGCGAAACGCGCTCTCGCGCGAGTACTTGGTCTGGCAGAGCCTGACGGACCAGGATGGGCAGGTCACGGTGACGTTCTCAACGAGTTCAGGCGATCGCACGTTTACGCGGCCGCTTGAGGCTTTGCGTCGTGGCGGGTTGGAGGTTTTCAGCCTTGGCTTGCCAGAGGGAACGCTGTCGGCGCGAGTTTCGTCGACGGTGCCGATTGTGGCCTCGTTGTCGGACTGGGACCTTCCGGCACCGGGCGTTACTGCGAGCGCGGGGTACACGCCTGGGTTCTCATCAATCGGGGCGGCTGGAATGGGCTCGACGCGTGGCGGGATCGCAGACGCGGCGATTCGCTCGGGACACACCGACGTCATCAGCTTGTCGAACCAGACTACGCAAGCCGCAAACGTCACGCTCACGTTTGTTCGCGCGGGGAATGCTTCTCCCATCACGCGGAATTATGACGTGTCGGCGCGGTCGAGGCTGGATGTTTCACTTGAAGCGTCGCAGCTTGGGCTCACCATCGGCGAGCGTTTCAGCGTTTTCTACAACAGCAATCGCACCATCGCGGCTCAGTACACGAGCGTAGATGAAGCCCAGCGGCACCAGAACAGCACAAAGCGCTCGGGGATTACCATGCTCTTTACAACGTCGCTCGCAGCGGAAACGCGGATCGCGGGGGCTTTGCTGGACACATCGAGGACCGATGGCCTGGCGTCGCAGCGGTTGGTGATCTACAACCCATTTGATGACACTGGTTCGACGTTGGCGTATCGGATTACGTTCACGTTCGCCGACGGCACGAGCATCGAGCAGCCGGTAGCGAACCTTGGCCCGAGCGCGCGAACGGAGATCGACATCAACGCGATTCCTTCGCTCAAGAGCAAGGTCGATTCGGGTAGCCAGTTTCGCGCGTTTGCCATCTCGGTGACGGGAACGACCCAAGGGTTGACAGGCGGGAACGTCTCGGCGTCGGGGATCATCGCGCTTACGCGGTATGACTCGAACACGGGTCGGACGAGCGTGCTAGGTGGAACGGCGTTGGGGTCGTTGCTGCCTTTGAGCGATGCGAGGTTTGATTGAGATTGAATTGATCTCTACTACGTGTGACTGATTGGTTCGAACAATTTCATATGCATACTCAAGGCCTGATCCAGTGTGATCAGGCCTTGTGTGTTGGTTGGTGTTGCGCGGTCATTCATTTCGGGGGAAACTCGATGATTCGGTAGGAGCAAGGTGCACTCGCAAGGGATTCTCCCGGCAAGATGAGATCGCTGCGGACTTGCGTGGAAAGATTTTCACATAAATTCTCGACAACATGGGGCGGAATTCAGGTAGTATGCGTCTTCTAAAGCAACGAGATCTTTGTGGTGATAACGGCCGTTGGCTATGTAATTTGGTACGAA
>JBBRGG010000084.1:0-13325 GCA_038240875.1 Phycisphaerales bacterium
AGCTTGCTCAATTTCTCTTTCTTCTCATCTTCCATTGATCTGCGGATTATCCGCCACATCGCGTAGACGAAGCCAAACGCCATGAGTACGAGGGTCCAGAGCGGCAGTGTTTTGAAATAGCTATCGATGCCAAAGCCCACCAGGAAACCGGCGACGATAGTGAAGATGAAGTCCATCGCCACGCCCCAAGCGCGGCCAAGGTCCGACACGTTTTTTCGCTGCTCTTTGCCTTTGTCGCGCTCGCCCATCCCCAAAATGTTCTGAGTCTTTGGTTGCCGAACCGGCTGGGTCAACAACGTCGGCATCGCCGGCGGCTCGGGCAAATCAGGAATGACAGGCAGCCCTGGAAACACATCTACTTCCGGCGGTTTGGAAGGCCTTGGCGGTTCGGTAGACTCTTGCGGAGAGGCCGCGTTAGGCCTAGCACTCTTCATCGATTTAGTTATCGGTCTATGTCCGCTTTGATTCGAGTTAGGCTCAGGTGTGCTTTGTGTCACTTTTCGCGCTCCTGGCGGCTCACCGTTGGATAAATTACGTGCGCGATAGGTATTCGTGTGGGGAGTATATTGGAAAATGGGTTGACATGGTGACGCCGTGATCCTTTCCTTAATCTAAAGCCTAGGCTGGCGGTGGCCCGACGAATGCTCATCGGTTTCACGTAAGTTTTTGGGGTACGTTTGATTGAGTCAATCCACATTGGGCCACGCGACGC
This sequence comes from Phycisphaerales bacterium, assembly GCA_038240875.1. Taxonomy (GTDB): domain Bacteria; phylum Planctomycetota; class Phycisphaerae; order Phycisphaerales; family UBA1924; genus JBBRGG01. Next base: position 713 of record JBBRGG010000084.1, read on the forward strand.
GTGCCCGCACAGATCCGGAGAGCACCCAAGGGTGCCATTAGCATGCCCAAACGTACGGCGAGCAAGCCTTTATCTCGAACCACTACTAAGAGCACCAGCGCCGCAATTCCCAAGGTCGGCGGTGCTAAAGCTGCACCTCGCGCCAAGAAAGCCGCGACCAAGCAAACCGATGCCACGCCTTTTGATGGCGGGACAGACTCTGGAGCGGCGGCCGAGCTGACCGCGGCGGGCATCAAGTCTGGCGCGCGAGCCCGGGCTACTAGTAGCAGTGAGGGCGGTAGTGGTGGGGGCAAGGGGGGGGGAGGCAGTGGTGGCGGGGGCAAAGCAGGCGGCAAAGGTGGTCGCTCCGGGGGCAAGGGCTTCCAGACCTACACCGCTGGCTCTGCAAAGGGCAAGAGCCTGGTCATCGTCGAATCGCCAAGCAAAGCCAAGACCATCAACAAGTACTTGGGCAGCGAGTATCACGTCATGGCTTCCATAGGCCATGTTCGCGACCTTCCCAGCAAGAATCCAAAGGGTGTCAAGAGCCCGGTGCCAGGCGTCGACCTTGAGCACAAGTTCAAGCCCACGTATGTCATCAGCGAAGGCAAAGAACGCGTCATCACTGATCTCAAGCGTGCCGCGAAGGACGTGTCGTCTACGGGCGGGCAGATCTGGTTCGCAACAGACTTGGATCGCGAGGGGGAAGCCATCGCGTGGCACCTCGCGCAAGAGCTTGGTATTCCCAGCAAGATCGCCAAGCGCGTGATGTTCGCGGCGATCACCAAGAGCGAAATCGAACGCGCCTTTAGCAACCCGCACCCAATCGACGAAGACCGCGTCAACGCGCAGCAAGCTCGCCGAATCCTGGACCGCATCGTCGGGTATCAGGTTTCGCCTTTGCTGTGGAAGAAGGTCGCGCGAGGCTTATCGGCTGGCCGGGTGCAGTCGGTGGCGGTGCGCGTGGTGGTCGAGCGCGAGCGCGAGATTCGCGCGTTTATTCCTGACGAATACTGGGCGATCAATGGCGTCTTTACTCAGGATCTCGACAAGTCAGGCGCACTAGCCAAGGCGTGGTCTGCGTACCTCGCGCAGCGCGATGAAAAGAAAAATCCGCCAACCGTGCGCGATCAAGCCGCATGGCTCGGCGGCAATGGCATCTTCCGCGCCGAACTTGTCGAAGTCAACGGCGAAAAGTGGGAGCTTGGCACAGAGAGTTCTGGGCGCGAGACGTTCCCGGATTTGTCGATTGAAGCGATGCGTGTGGCCAAGCTCGCCGGGCTTACCGGGCTCAGCGCGAGTTTCGCCGAAGATCGTGGCGGTCGCGGACCGGCCCGGTTTGTGCGCACAATCAAGGGCACTATCGACCCCGCAGCAATCTATACCATCGTGTCGATTGTGACCAAACGAACGAGTTCGAGGCCCCCGGCGCCGTTCATCACGAGCACGCTACAGCAAGCCGCATCAAGCCGAATCGGCTTTGGTGCGCAGCGCACGATGCGCACGGCTCAGCAGCTGTACGAAGGCGTTGACATTCCCGGCGAAGGACCTGTCGGCTTGATCACGTACATGCGTACCGACTCGACCAATGTGTCGCGCGACGCGCTTGACATGGCGCGTGGCTATATCAAGAGCAAGTTTGGCAACGCGTACCTTCCCGAAAAGCCCAACTTCTTTAGTAGCTCAAACAAAGACGCGCAAGAAGCCCACGAAGCGATCAGGCCGACGAACGTAGAAATGACGCCGATGCGCGTGGCGAGGGCGCTCACGCCAGATCAGTTGCGGTTGTACACGATCATCTGGGAGCGGTTTGTCGCATCCCAAATGACCAACGCGCAGTGGGATTCGACCGCGGTGACGATGGTTGGTGGCATAGACGCCAACACGCCCGTGAGCTTTCGAGCGACGGGCCGAATTTTGGTATTCGATGGCTTCTTGAAAGTCGCTGGCGTGCCTCACTCGGCGGACGAGCAGACGCTGCCGGAATTGACCGAAGGTGTGCAGACCAAGCCTGCGGGGATCGCCGTGGACCAGAAGTTTACCAGCCCACCTTCGCGCTACAGCGAGGCGAGCTTGATCAAGGTGCTCGAAAGCGAAGGCATCGGCCGTCCGAGTACGTACGCGTCGATCATCCAGACGATCCAGGATCGCAAGTACGTAGAGCAGACCGAGCGAAGGTTTTACGCGACGGATTTAGGCGAAGTCGTCACGGATAAATTGATCGAAGCCTTCCCCGAGATCATGGACGTGGGTTACACCCGCGAGATGGAAGCACAGCTCGACAAGGTCGAAGAGGACCACCTCGACTGGATCGACATGCTCACGAAGTTTTATGGCCCGTTCAAGAAATCGCTCGACATCGCGCACGAAACGCTCGTGCACGCCAAGGCCGAGACTGTGCCCGCGCCTGCGGAATACACGTGTCCGACGTGCGAGAAGGAAGGGCGGGGCAAGTCGCCTTTGGTGTATCGATTTGGGAAAAATGGCCGATTCTTATCCTGCTCGCTCTACCCGACGTGTTCGTATGCGTCGCCGGTGGACCGCGAAGGCAATCCGCGACCTGCGGCGGAAACCGTTGACGTTGCGTGTCCCAAGTGTGGTAGCGGGATGACCAAGCGCGTGGGCAAGTTTGGACCATTCCTTGGGTGCTCGATGTATGGCGACAAGACCACGCCTTGCGACGGGATCTTGAACCTAGACAAGAAGGGGTGCGTGGTGGCGCCGACGCCCAAGCCTCTGACGACGGAACTGCCTTGCCCGACGTGCACGGCGGCTCTGTACTTGCGGAATGGCGCGCGCGGGCCTTGGCTGAGTTGCTCGCGCTTTCCCAAGTGTCGCGGCCGCGGCAAGTGGCAGGAAGTGCCACCGGAAGTGCAGCAGAAGTTGCTTGACACGATGGCGGCACACGAGAAGGCAAACCCCACGCCGATCATCAAGACGATGGAAGGTGTCGCGCTCACCAATACGATGGGCAAACCGTTGCCTGAGGCCAAGGCTGTCGGCGTGACAGATGATGCGGAGCAAACGCTGGAAGCAGTTGCGGAAGAAATCGGGGTTTGAAAGAGGTAGGGCGAGTAGGGATTAGTGAGTAAAGAAGGCACTTTGGATGTCTTTGTCTTAGCTGCTTCGTAGCGAAGAAAGATGCAAAAGGCAACCGGCCAGGAAAGCCGGACCACCCAAGGCAAACCAAAGCATTAATTTCGCCAAATGCCAAATGCCGTGCCTTCGTTCTATTTCTCTCAGCTCGCTCGAGAGATAGCAGCGGGTGCGATGGCGACGCGGTTCGACACGCTATTGTGCGACGCTCGCGCATATGACTCGGTTGAGGGCGCGGGCGTACGGAACGTTGAAGGAATCGGGTGCTTCGATGCGGCTTGCGACATCGCCCGGCACCAGAACTCCAACACCAGGCACTTATACAGCGTTTCGGGCCAGATGCTGGCGCGCGAGTGCGAGCTGGTCATGATATTGGTAGCATCTTTGTCAAGTATGCCGTGTTCAACGAGGTAGCCATCATGAAGCGAGAGCTTGTACGCATCGCCCAGCATGTTGAGCCAATGCGCAGACGGTGGCGTGAACCCACGCTTGGGCCGCGTCAAGATTTCGGCAGGAACCAACGGCTTGATCGCTTCACGGAACCAGTGCTTCGGACTCAGGTTGTGGTCCGGGTTTGCCTTGCGCAACCCAACGGCAAGCTCCGCGAACTTGTAATCACACAAAGGCAGCCGCAGCTCAACAGAATTGACCATCGACAAGCGGTCGCCCTGAACCATTCCATTTTCGAGCAGATACGTCGAGCAGACCAGCGATGTGATGAGCGTTGGAATATCGCCCCAAGGCCGCTTGATGGTGAAGAGTTCGGCGGGATTCGCGTTCAGAGTCTTCTGCTTGAACTCGCGCGTGGTGATGTGCTCATAGGCCGCGGCACCGCGCTGATAGACACGTGAGGCGTTGTAGAAGATAAGTTGGTCAGCGGGCGCTTGCTCGTCGCGATAGCCCTTGTCCCAGCCCATGAGCTGGCCAGCCTTCTTTGCGGCGTAGCTGCGGAGAGCCGCCGGGGAAAAGCCAGAAGGCATCATTGGTTTCAACAGTCTGTCGTGGATCGGCTTGCCGCCTTGGGCGTCTTTCTGGATCGAGGCGTGCACGGCTTCACGAAGCCAGCCATAGCCCCAGAAAAGCTCGTCGGCACCTTGGCCCTTGAGTAAGACTTTGATGCCTTTCTCGCGAGCGAGGCGAGAGACAGCGTAGTAACCGTGGCCAGCTATGTCGGCGATAGGGTCATCACGCCATGCCGCGCGTTCTGGGAAAAGCTCGACGACTTCGCGGTCGTGGATCTCGAATTCGTGGAAGGGCATGCCTAGTTTCTTGGCAAACCATTCGGCTTGGGCACGTTCGTCCACCGGTGGGCGACCGGTGTAGCCAACGGAAAGCGCGTGGATCTTGCCTGGGCTGCGCGCGTTGGCGAGGGCAGCGATCGCGCTGGAATCAAGCCCGCCGGAAAGGCCAACACCAACCGGAACGTCAGAGCGAATGATCAACTCTGAAATGACGTCGAGCTCTTCACGAATTTTCTTGATCGGATCGCCTTCGACGGGCGGAGCGTCTTGAAGGCGCCAATAGCAGCGTTGCTCAATCTTCCAATGCGTGAGATCCACGATCAACATCGAGCCTTGAGGAAGTTTGCGGACGCCTTTGACAGCGGTTGCGGGCTCGGGAACGTAGCCATAGTGGAAGTAGAGCTTTATGGCGGCGGGATCGACTTCGAAAGGAAGCAAACCGCTGCGGAGCAAGGAGCCCATTTCGGAGCTGAAAGCGATCATGCCGTCTTGCTCGTAAAGATAAACAGGCTTTTCGCCCATGCGATCACGGGCGATGATGACGCGGTTGTTCTTGGTGTCGTAAAGACAGAACGCGAACATACCGCGAAGGAACTTGACGCAATCAGGCCCGTGCTCTTCGTAGAGGTGGGCGATCATTTCGCAGTCGGAATGCGTGTGGAAGCGGTGGCCACGGGCTTCGAGTTCGGCGCGAAGCTCGATGTGGTTATAAATCTCGCCATTGGCGATGAGGGCGATGGTCCTGTCTTCGTTGTAAAGAGGCTGCCAACCGCCATTGAGGTCGATGATGCTGAGGCGGCGCATCGCGAAATGAATCTGTGGCGCGATGTATTCGCCAGCTCCGTCCGGGCCACGATGGAAGAGGGCGGCATTCATTCGCTCGACGGCGACGTGTGCCTCATCGCTTAGGTTGCCGCGAGCGAGTATTCCTGTAATCCCACACATGAAAGAAGGCCTTTGGAAAACCAATTTTCGACGATCAAAATGCTACTAAATACTCGCGAAACGTATCTATCGGATAGGGTGAAGGTTGAGATGAGTTTGTGCCTTATTCAAGACTATATTTACGATAGACATAGGCTTGGTGCACGCATTTGCAAGATGTCCGCAGCCGTATAACAGTTTATTTTAATTCGTGGACAGTTATAATACATTCAACACGATTGAGCGAGCGATTTTTGTAGAGTTTTTTTTTGTTAAACAAATACATGTGCACGTTGAACAAATGACTATATCCAAAGAAACAACCTGTAAAGGCGAATCTCGGTAAGTATACACTATTACTGGTTCGTGGGGGGTAATTTTAGCCATAATTTTATCATTTAGCCACCAGAAAACCGCGCACCTAGCACGATTAGGGCAATAGCAAGGATCGCGCCGATGATCGCGAGGGTGATCTTGACCCAGGAATATGGGCGCTCGCCAGTAAGTTCGCCGGTGCGAGCGTTGATAAGGATGCGAAAGACCTTGCCGTTGTATCGATACGCGGCGACCCAAACCGGTAAAAGAATGTGCTTGAAGGTCACATTTTCATATCGTGTGTCTTTGGTTGAGATGCGTTGTTGGTCGCCACCGATGTCGTTGCGGATGGAAAATTCGATACCCGGCTGCATGAGAGCCTGAGCGATCTTGAATCCATCAGGTAACGCGACGGCGTATGTCTCGCTGCGAAAGCCAGAGAGATATTCGTCGACATACGGCACGAGATTGGCAAGGTCCCAAGGCTCAAGTTGGGCGAGGCGTTTGGTCGGAAGCGAACCAGAGGCAATGACGAGCACGTCGTCGAAGTTGGTGGAAACCTGGCCACTGGTAAAGAACCAGCGAGTCTTGCGGACTTGGCGCGTGCGCATTTGCGACCGGCCACTGACGACAACGGAAAATGTTTCGGTATCCCAATAGTCTTCGCCACGTTGGCCGGTATAGAGGGTGAAGGCTTTGGAGTCGTAGGTGTAAAAAGGCATATATACGCCTAGTAGGGCGTCATCGATGCGTGCGGTCTTGATGAGGTTGGAAGGCGCCCACCAGAGCGACTTGAGCCAAGCAGCATAAGTCGTGTGTGCTTTGGCATCGTCGATAAAGAATGGGAGCACGGCCGTTGGCGAGAGTGCTTTGACCGTGGCTTTGGTGGCGACCTGAGGCGTGCCACAATAAGGGCAGTTGGTGCTGGTGACGTTGTCGGGGAACTCGACATTTGCGCCGCAGGAATTGCAATGGATGGTGACGCGCTCAACCAGTGGGGCATCGGGCTTCATGGTGTGGAGTGTGTCGAGATAGGCGATTTCGTCGACGGTGTCGTCGAGAGGTTTGAGGATCGCTTGCGTGCCGCCACAACTAGCGCAGGAAAGCATGCTCGTCCCCGGCTTGTAAACCAAAGGAGCGCCACATCCACGGCAATTAAATTCGCGACCCGCCATAATGAAACGGTACCTCGGAAAGTCGACGCGTGCATTTTAGACAAATAGCGATAATCAGCAGGCGAGGCGGCGGGGAATATCTTGATGCTGATGTAGATTCATGTGTAGATTTAGTTACAGCTCAAGTCGCAAGAGTAAGTGCGGATATCGGAAGGATGCGAAACGAAATTAAGCCGTCGCCGAAGAAGTATGATGATGGCTGTGGGCTCGCACATAGGCCTGTCGAGTCGATTTGGGTCAGTTGGGTTGAGTTGGTCAGTCGAGTCGATTTGGGTCAGTTGGGTAGAGTTGGTCAAGAGTATGTAAAGCGTTGATATAACAGTCAATTAGGGGCGAATGAAGGACAAGGCAGGAACAACTTCGCGTTCGCGTGCAAGCTCGGCGTACGACGCTGATCGTCGCAACGTGCGCGTGAAATCGCCCGCGAGCAGCGATCCGACGAGTGCTGCCAATTCACATGATTCTCAAGATTCGCGCGATGCCAGCCTCGCCGACCGACGCGTCGCGCGAATGGTTGCGGTGGCTCGGTTCATGGACGGTGCATACGTAGTGCCTGGTCTTGGCATAAGGGTTGGTTGGGACGCAATCGCGGGGCTCGCCGCGGGCGTGGGAGATGTCGCCAGCGCGGGGGCGGCGTTGTATTTGGTTTACGAAGCACATAAGCTCGGCGCGCCGCGAAAGACTCTTGCATTCATGACAGTGAACGTCGCGCTCGACTGCGTCATAGGTCTTGTGCCTGGGCTTGGCGATATCGTCGACGCCGCATTCAAGGCGAACTACCGCAATATGCGGATGCTCGGAGTCACAATTAACGCCAAAGGCGGCCATACATGGAATAAGCCGCAGTGGGTGCGCGATGCGTGAATCGTTTCGTGATGCGTGAGTGAACAAGCGTGCGAGTAAACTGATTCGTGAGTACATTTAAGCGTACGTGAACAGGCGTGGCCGAGTGCATGCGCAGAATTATGTCGGGTGAAGTCATTTCAATATTGGTATTATGACGTTGTATACGCCGCGTTGAACGTGGTGCACACAAAGTAGCGATAGGAGTTGAAAGAATGATGAACAAACAGAACACTTTGGAAGTTGCGAATAGTGGTCAAGGTGGAGTAGGTCAAGAGAGGGCATTGGCGTTTTGCCACCAGAGCATGCATGTTCCAGCAATCAGTCGCCGTGGCTCGGTTGCCAAGGGGTGCTTGATCGCGACGGTGATCTTTCTGGTTATTGCAGTCGGCATCGGCGTGTGGGTCGCGATGAACTGGAAGTCATGGACCGCCTCGGGGATGAAGGCCGTCACGAAGGAAATCGTGGCGTCGTCAGTCATGCCTGAAGAAGAAAAGACTCGTGTGATCGCGCGAGTTGACGCAGTTGCCGATGACTTCAAGGCGGGAAAGATCAGCCTTGTTCAGTTGGGCAGCGTGATGAAGGCCTTTGGCGAGAGCACGATCGTGCCGCTGGGAACGCTCTTGAACGCAGACAAAAAATATATCTCTGCTTCGACGCTCTCCGACGCCGACAAGGCCGATGCACGGTTGACCATGCAGCGATACATGCGTGGGCTCGTCGAAAGGACGTTGACAGTGCAGGACTTTGATACCGCCGCAGCGTTGATCACCGCGACCGACGCCAACGGCAAGACCACTCCAAAGGCAACGCTCACGGACGCTGAACTCACCGCCTTTGTGGCCAAGCTCAAGGCCAAAGCGGACGAGGCGAAGATTTCCGTTGAGCCGTACAAGTTTGATTTCGCAACGCAAATCGATAAGGTCATTACCGAAGCATTGGCCAAGCCGGTGTAACACACGAAAACTAAATTAAATCCAAGCTGTCTTGGGTACCCTCTCTCTCTGAGAGAGAGCTTTAGATTAATTTTCTCATGATCTCTTCATGCGAGTTTTTTTGTCCGAGTTTCCTCGCCTCATCTTCATTGTAAATTCACATACATCACTCGAGAAAGCCTACCTCTTCTCGTAGCACAGGCGTCCGGACTGTGACTACTTCTTCTACTTTTCACTCTGCGACAAGCCTTACGACATGCCCTATGACAAGTCCTACGGCTTCTTCTCGATTCGTCCATACTACTGCATCTGCAGCAGCTTCGTCGTGATGTAATTTCGTTGCGTGCTTGTGATCGTGTCCTTGGGAACTGCGGCGGGGTCCTTCGCTGTCGCCTCAGCGAGTTTCTTGTCATAATCGCGAGCGATTTTCTCTATCGCGCGGGCAAATTCGGTGCAGTCCATGCTGTAAACCTGCAACTGTTCTAGCGCATCAAGCCCTACGGCGTGGTTCGCCGCGGTGTTACTTTGCAAGAGCGTCAAGATTGCTGGCGCGCATGTCAAGTCGATCTGGCCAGAGCAGTACAACGTGCTGATCGCTTCACGTGCCACGCCTGGTCGCTTGATTGCGAGCTCGATCAGTTCAGGTTTCGCGAGCGAGATCGTGTCTCCGGTAGTCACATAACGTTTGAGGTATCGAATCAATCTCAATGCAGCTTTCGCTGTCAGATCATCGGCATCATTGAAAAGCGTGCGAAGCACGACTAGGTTGGTGTTCGAGAGTTGGCTAGCAGGCGTAAACGCATTCACTGTTATGCCATTCTGGTCCAGTGGCATAAGTTGTGGCGTGATCTGCGCGATCTTATATCGTAGTTTGACCGCGCCGTTAGACGTTGCAAAGCGCTCGTTCACACGCTGCATGATGACTGGATCGCGTCCGGCAAAGATGCCAAGCAACGTCGCGGCGGAGTCGTTGGTGCGGCTCGCCAAATTCGCCGTGGCGGCCATGGTATCAGCCGGATCTGGTAGTTCGATGAGCGCGAAGAGCGCGTCGATCGATTCCTTCGTTGGCACGCCGAAGCGCACAATAAGACGGCCATAGATCCACAGGTCTAGTTCGAGCGTTGACTTGGCAAGTTGCGCGTTGATTACATCCATGCGCGAAACGATTGCTGCCTGAGTAAGGACTGGGTTCTGTATGTTGCTGACAGACCAGAGAAGCAAAGGCATGAATGAGCCCGCTCGTGGGTCGTTCGCCACGATCGCGTCAGTAAAGAGGATGAATACGTTCGCGATTGCAGCATCGAGTTCTTTGCTAGATGTGGGTGCGTCGAGCGCGCAAAAGTAAATTGACTTCATGCACACGTCGATGTCATTTGTCGTAGCCATGTTGTGCCGAGCTCGGGTTTGCAACCAAACTTGCTGCCAATGTGTGAGCTTATCATTCTGAATACGCCACCATAATGAACCATCATCGCGTGCACCAAAGCGACCTGTTCCTAATACAACTGAGATTGGCAAGTGTTCATATGTTGCAATTAATACGGTTGATGGAATGAGCGACTGCCATCTCCCGTTATACACTTTGGGAATCGCATATGCAAGAAACGCGATAAAGAAAATCGCAATCGACGAATGCATAAGAGCTTTGCTTCGCCGCGTGCGAAAGAGGTCCTTAACATTGGCTGGAACGTTGCCACATTCGGGACACGCGGAGTCGTCGGCGAGCCCGACATAGTCATACCAGCATGCTCGGCAACGCCGCCGACCTTTAGATTTGTCCCATCGCGCGCCAACGATGATCGCGGCAAACCCAATGAGTACAAAAGCCGCGGAAGGGAGCAAACGCCAGGAAACTTGGCTAGGTTCAAGCTCGAAGATCCCAACGCTCACCGTAAAGAGCATGCCCGCGGTACCAATCAGAGCAAAGAGTGGCCCGACCGTCAAGCCGAATATAACTTGTATCTTCGATAAGTTGCTTGTCTTGACCGGCAAGCGACGAAGCATAGCAAACGCGCCTGACCTTGCTTGTTCTTGATGTGAATGTTCTTTGGCATATGCACCAGCTTCCGCACTCGCGCCCGCGTTAGTGTCAAGATTTGTGCGCATAATCTTGGTAGTATCCGCTTCATTAGTCTCAATCGGAGCTAGTCGAAGCAGTCGCCCGATACGCAGCCGAAACCACTGGGCTCGTGACGCGATCACCCTGACAACAAGGCTTGCGCCCCAGGTTCCTAGTGCCAAGCACAAGAAAAAAACTATTATGATAACGGACACACCTTCGGTAAGCATGCACGAGTATACCGGGAGCGTGCCGAATAGTTTCCGATTTGCTGTGTAGCCACGGGCTGTGATACAAGAGTTTACATCAGATGATTACATCCGCTTATGATCAAGCAAACTTGTCAGCATCCGTTGCTGGCTCTTCAGCTTGAACTGCAACATGCGATATTCGGAGCTCTTGGTCCCTTCGCTCGAAACCGGGTTCCCCATGATGTCGAGCTTCCATTTTGACGCGTCGGCGAGGATCATCGACGCCATTACGTCGGCGTCGGCGCACGCACGCGCAACTGTCTCTGCAGCAAGGGCTTTGGGCTCAGCCATGCTAAATGTCGTGAACTGCCCAGCGACTTGAGTCGCCTGTTCAACAGTAAGTTTCGCTTCGACAAGCTTGCTTGTGAGCATTACGCGCGTGGATTTGGATGCGGTTGCAAACGCGTCTGCGGCTGCTTTCGCTGCTCGTGCTTCGTCACGCCGCTGCGTCAATTGAGTCGAATCAAGCGTCGCGGCGTCGTCGAGTGTTTCAACAACTAATCGAGATCGTTCTATATACGCATCTTGCAATCGTTGCAATTCTTTCGCGTGCGCGTTGAGCGTGTTCTTGGCGAGAGGGAATTCAGTGCTCACTCGCTCTGCAATTGCTGCAAAATTATATTCAATTTGTATTCTAACAGGACGTGAAGCACCCGCACTTTGGGCATTCATAAGCCCGGGCGCTATAGGATTTATCATTTGGTTTGGCATAACCGTCGGCTGGGTGTTGGGCGCGCGTTGTGGCGGATTTGTTTGGGTGCCCGGGCTTGTGCTGTTGGGTGGGTTATTGGTAGTAACTAATGTTGAAGAACCGCCAAAGAGGTTGCGAATGCTGGCATCCTTTGGTAGCACGCCAACCATGATCGCTAGTTGCATCAACGTCAATGGCACCAGAATTACGCACAGGCCAATAGTTCCCGCGAGCGTGTTCCTGCGCGTGGCGACCCAAGCAATAACGCCCACGATACTTGCAATTATCAAAGGCCAGACAAGCAAGGCAAGCAGCGAGGTCACGATCGCGTGTGCCTTCTGAATCCTGCTCCAGTTCATGCCTAATTGTGCGATAGCGACCACGACAAAGATGATCGCGACAAGTATGCCAACGTTGTTGACGAATGCTCGGCGAGCGGTGCCACGTTGCGATTCTTTCGAGTTGGTGCGAGCAGCGGGCACAGTGGCATCTGACATAGTGGCTGGGGGCGTGCGCATGCTCTAGTGTACAACGGAGTTAGCCTTTAAACCAAGCCGTATTTCTCACTAGGATTTGAAGCAATAGCGGACGCCTTATCAAGCTTACTACCTGCGTAGCTGGGCAATTAAGGTGCGAAGCTTGACGATGCGGGCTGCGGTGTTGGCGTGTGCCGAGCCTTCGTTAGCAAGCGTGGGAAAGTGGTGCTTCTTGATCGCAAGGCGTGCGCACGTTTCGAGGAACTCTCGGCTATAGTTTATTGGTTGTTTCTAGTTTGCTGAAGTGGCGGCACGCCAAACCAGTGGAAGAATCGTCACCGAAAGTTCGCGAATAATCGGCTTTGAGGGAGTAACAATTGCGCGTTCGGCGCATGATCAGGTTGCTCGAGGCTGAAGTTCGTGGCATGACATATTCGGCAAGAAGGCCAAGCATGCTCATACAGGAACAATCGGCGGAAGATCTTCAGCGTCTGCGGCGGCTGGCTCGACGCGAGAAGCGTGCCGAGCAGAAGAATCGCTTGATGGCCGCGGCGCTAGCCATTCATACGAATCACCGCTCCAACTCGGGCTTGACGTAGTCGCAGGCGCAGACCGAGCGGAGGGTTTC
>JBBRGG010000085.1:0-13307 GCA_038240875.1 Phycisphaerales bacterium
TGTTTGTCGCGGCGGTCGGGTTTGCTACGGGGTCGATAGGTATCGCGGTTTTACGCCATTGATATGTAAATGGGCTGACACCAATAGCCGTGATTGAAAGGCTGGTTTCGGTGCCGAAGCAGGCTTGGACGTTTGAAGGGCTTGTTGGCGCGGCTAAGCATTGCGTAACAACAATCTTGCCTGCGAACGTGCCGGTGTTGTCGCAATAGGCGCCGGGAGTCCCTCGGAAGCAGCCCCCGTCGGGTACGCCAAGTACGATGCGGGTCGCGTTGTTGGGGACGGCGAAGATCTGGGTTTGGTTGTCGCTTGTTAAGCCATTGCCGACATAGAAGATTTGTTGAAGCTCGGGGTTGATAAGGACGGTTGTGTCGTTGGCGAAAGTAAGGCCCGCTGGCTGCGTGCCGACCTGTGGCGTGCCCGCGATGAAAGCGCCCGCGAGGAAGTTGCAGCGAGTGATGTGGCGGATGCTCGAAAGACCATTGAGTGATCCAAGGTCGGTCGCGTTACCTGGGCCACAGACGTTGGGCCCGCCATCGGCGTCAACGGTGGGCCAGGCCGCGCCGGCGGAACTTGTGCCTGAGATATTGGCAAAGGAAATGCTGCGGCCCAAGCCCGGCGGCAGCGAGATCACAACGGTTTGTGTGCCGATGCAGTCGCCTACGAGCGGGCGATCAACATTGTAAAGCTCGGCGGTGACGGGCACCGAAAATGGAATGGACTGGGCCAGCGCGAGCGAAGGGATAACGCTGCCCAAAGCCGTCAAGATGCAAAGAGGAAGCAATGCGACACGTACACGAGAGGATCGAGGAGCGACACGACTCCGAAGCGGACACACATACGCTGATCGTGAAGGCTGCCTGACGCTTGGGGTCGCGGTATTCATTGTCTGTTCTCCCTCAAAAACTACTTGACACAGATTGTCAACGCGTGTGTGCAGTACGACATCCGCTTATGTAGATGGCTACCGAGCGAGTCTTGATTGCGTGCCTTTTCAAGTTGAGAAGGCAGGAGGAGTAGACAGAGGCGGGACACCTGTGCCATGAGAAGGTGTAGGGATCTCTGCGATGCACTTATAGTGTAATGGAATGGCAAATGAATGCAAGCATTTCCATTTGACTTGGTGTGCATCGTCCACAAATGACGACACAAAGCGCGACCGGGCGCAACTTGGGCGCGACTTGGGCCCGACCTGTGCGCACAAACCTGGCCGGTGCGCGCAAAGATACCAAGCTCACTTGTGCGAGCGTTTCGGCGCATTGAACTCCGAGAGGGGAATCTAACATTCGGGCATGCGCGTTATGGAGTTTGAGTTAGCTGCTACCGGCGCGCATGCGATCGAGGCCTTCGGGGAAGGGGTAGGAGGGGAAGACGCCGATGTGGCCGAACTTCCACATTTCGGGCGCGGTGAAGACGTCGCCACGGAAGCCGGCTTCGTACATGGTGCGGAGCACGGCTTCAAAGCTGGGTTCGCGGCCATCGGGCCCGACGAGGCGGTTAGCCTTGGCGTTTAAGAAGGAGACGCATGCGGCGGGCTGGCGTTCGCGGCGATCGCGGATCATTTTGGAAACGGTTTTGAAGCCACGCGAGAGATCGTGGAGGGTGAAGTGATCCCGGCCACGCGGGCGAAGGATCGCGAGAATGAGGAGCGTGTCGAGATCGAACTTTAATACGTAGGGCTCTTTATCGCCCGAGGCGTGGACGGCGACTGAGCGTTGGAAGTTTTCGGCGTAGCTGGTGACGGATCGGGCGGTCCACTGGCTGGTGGAGACGAGTTCGCAGAGGCTGGCGATGATGCCTCGGGTGTTGTCGGCGTCGTTGACGCCACAGACAACGGTGCGGTAGCGGCCGTCGAGGAGGTCGCGAAGAAGGTCTTGTCCCCACATGATTCGGACGCGTTCTGCGGCGTCTTCCGGGCGCTGGGCTTTGTCGATTACGGCGGGCAAGAGCGTGACGCGATCAGGCGCGATGTCGGAATGCACCAGGCTATCGGCGTCGCCTTCGTAGAGACGCATATCGGTGGGTTTGGCGGGGTTGGTGGGTTTATTTTGGGATTGGCCTTGGTTTTGGCTCTGGGGCTGGCCGGGAGAACTGGGTTGGTTAGCCATCGGGGACTCCATAAAGAAGTGTAGAAGCACTTGAATTGGACAGGCACGCATGATGCAAAGAGAAGGTTTTGGGCGGGTGCTTCTTTGGCAGTGTAACCGAAGTGGCGTTGAAGAGGGTATTGTGTGCACATGCAGACCACGAAGATCGCGATCTATCAGAATGTGGATATTCAAACGCGCTGGCAGGGTGCGGTTAGTACCACGGGTGTGCGCATGATCCTGGCCGGTGTGCTTGGGGTGGGGCTACTCGCGGCGATGTTGGCCGGGTGCGGGAGCGTTGGCTCATTCATCGGCGGGGAGGACCTGATTGCGGAATCATCGGTTGGTGGGGGTTCGCTTCGTGCGGCGGGGCCTACGCGGGTGTATCGCTTGACCAATGCCAAGAGCGCGATGATTTATATCACGGATTTGCCAGATGAGGCATTTGCGCCTGGTGCTGACCCGGCGGCGTTCAATGGCACGATCGCGCAAGTGCACGTGCTTTTGACGCCTGAGGCGGGTCAAACGCCGATAGCTGACCAGGCGTGCAACACGGCGGTTCGGATGATGGTGGTGTCTGGTGGCGAAGTGGGGATCTATGGCGGGGGGGCTTTTTCGGACGCCGACCAAGATGATTTGGGACAAGAAGAGTTTGGGGCGCGAGTCAATGGGGGGACGCTTCGGTTGATTAACTCAACACCGAAGTTTGTGGATCGCCTTGTACACGCGAGGTTTACGGGTTCGGCGCGGGGGACGTTGGACGAGGCGAAGGTCGCGCGGATTGAGAGGCGGTTTGCGTGGCTGAGTGCGTTGACTACGCCTTTGGATCGCGTGGGGTACGTGCCTGAGCTGGAGTGGTTCGAGAAAAAGATCTCTGAGGAGCAAGGTGGAGGATCGCCATTGGCAGACGATGCGACGGGCACGGCGGGCGCGAAAGCGACCGAAGGGAAGTAGAGTGGCATATGGAACTTGGGCGAGTAGTTGGTATTTGTTCGGTGAAAGTATGAAACCTTTGGCCCTACGTTGTCGGTAAAGAGACATCTGTTATGGGTGCTATCCCAACCAAAGATCGAACATCGGGCCGATTTGTCTAGTTTCAACGGATAATCTACTACATCTGGATATCGGATCGTACTTTGGGTTGGCAAGTCAATCCTGTGATGTATATTAACTTTGTGCGGCATACGCACAATGGGGCATGCTGAGCGGCATTTCCACTGGTGGCAGGTGTTCGTATGTGTTTATGACTGGAGAATACTGAAGATGGTACTTTTCAAGCGTTTATCGAGCGTTTCACGGCGATTTTCAGTTGCAGCTGCTCTTGCGATGGCGGCGGGAATGCCGATGGTTGCTCTTGCCCAGCCGAGCGTAGGCGACATAAATGGTGACGAGGTCTCGGACATTTTGTGGCGGAATTCGGAGACGGGCGAAAACGTGGTCTGGTACATGAGCACGGGCGGGCAAGTGATTGGTGCGGACTTTTTTCCGAGCGTCGACGATGACGAATGGCAGTTGACTAGCTTCGCCGACTTTAATGGCGATGGCGAGACGGATTTACTGTGGCGCAACGACGAGACGGGCGAGAACATTATTTGGCTACTTAACAACGAGAACGTGAGCAGCGTCGTTTCTCTGCCTACATACGACGACGATACGTGGTCGCTCGCAGACGTCGCGGACTTTGATGGCGATGGCAATATTGATTTGTTGTGGCGAGATACCAGGAGCGGTGACAACACGGTGTGGTTCTTAAACGGTACAGAGTTCATCAGCTCGGGTTTGCTGCCACGGGTTTCGGATCGAGAGTGGGAGCTGGTTGCGGCTGCAGACTTCAATGAAGACCAGAAGGCCGACATTCTGTGGCGAAGCAGCTATACGGGCGAGATCGCGATCTGGATCATGAGTGAAACGCAGTTTGTTTCGGGAGCCGCGATCAATGCACCGATCGTGCCTTTGGAATGGGAGATTGCCGACGCGCTAGATTACAGCGGCGATGGCAAGCCGGACATTCTTTGGCGCAACGTGCTGACGGGTGAGAACGTTCTGTGGCAGATCAGCAATTTCAACGTGACGGCGACGACGATCCTGCCCACGGTGGAGGATCAGGACTGGTATATCAGTGGCATGGAAGACTACCAGAATGAAGATCAAGCTGACGATTTCTTTGGTTCTGGTCAGGCCGACGTGCTGTGGCGAAACGAAGCCACAGGCGAAGTGCTGGTGTGGCTGATGTCGGACGAAGACTCGGTCGGATCGGTCGCGCAGTTGCCAACGGTTACGGATCAGAACTGGAAGATTCAGGGGCTGGGCGACCTCAACTACGACAACAAGCCTGATGTGGTATGGCGGAATAACGACACGGGCGAGAACCTGATCTGGCTCATGGATGGGGTTGACATTGTCGGGGTTCAGAATCTCCCGACCGTGGGCGCTGGCTGGACCATCGTCGGCGTTGATGATGCCAACGACGATAACGCGAACGATATCTACTGGCGCAATGAAATCAGCGGCGACAACGTTGTGTGGCTCTTTGATGGGGATCCTACCGATAGCTCGGTGGTAGTCGGTTTGGTCAGTCTGCCTGGCGTTGATGACACGGCGTGGAAGATCGCCGGGCTGGAAGACCTTGATGGGGACGACGACACCGACATTGTCTGGCGTCGCTCGACGGGCGAGAATGTTGTCTGGTTCATGGAAGATGACACTGTGGAATCGCTGCGAGAATTGCCGATGGTTTCTGATGGAAACTGGCAGATCGGCAAGGTATCAGACACCAACGACGACAACATTCCCGACCTCTTGTGGCGCAACAACGCAACGGGCGAGAACGCTATTTGGACCCTTGATGATGAGGATCCGGACCTGTACACCGGCGCGATCCAGTTTCCAGGCGTGAGCGACACCAACTGGGACATTGAAGAGTAAAAACAGGGCGAGTAATCGCGCTCAGTGGTATCGCTTAGTAATTGCGCGGCCAAGCTCGCTTCAAGCAAGAACGTAACACTAAATAGAGCCCATGAGCGTACGCTTGTGGGCTTTTTTTATTGAATTGTTAGAGTGATGAAGAGTAGTGCAAGCGCTACGTCAGCGGGCAGCCGACGCTGGCAAAGAGGCGGGCGGCGTTGTTGCAGTAGATGTCGTCGAGGATGTAGGGTGGGAGCGCGAAGCCCTTAAGCAGTGGCGCGGACATGTCGTCGAAGTTGGTGGGATCGACCATCATGAGGTCGGGGTCGGCAATGGGGCTTTGGCCTAGGTAGTCGGTTTCAAAGAGCGTGCGGAGGGTGTGGTAACGGCTGGCATAGAGGTCGAAGGCAGCTTCGGGGCTGTCGGCGAGGTCCGCCATGGGGTGCTTGGCGGCGGCGACAGCGGCGGCGTGGGCCGCGCGCTCAGCGTTGGTCGGGAAGTCGGGCAAGGGTGGCACGGGCGTGGGCGGGGGCGAAGGAAGTACGTGCTCATCGATAGTTACGAGGTCGGAGCCAAAGAGGATGCGCGAGCGCCAGCGGGTGAAGAAGTCAACGACACGCGAGGTTGGATGAGTCGAGAGGGCGCGGACGACCCATTTGGTTGCGGAAGTATCGATGTTGAGATTGGGGTGGGCGGCGAGGAGGGTATCGAGCATGTCGAGGTCTTCGGGCCAGCCACACATGTGCGCGCCGATGAATGGGACAGGGATGAGGTCGAGGAGTGTTCGCAAGCCGCGGTAGTGGTCGATCTTTCTGCCATAGATTTCGTAGTTGCTGTAGCGGGAAGCGAACCAGGTATCGGGGTCGGCGATATGGACCATGATGCCCATGCCTTGGGCGTGTGCGGCGCGTGCGTGACGAACGCGCCATTCGCCATCGAACTGGGTCATGCTGGAACCTTCGGGACCCGGGAAGAATTCACGGGTGCGAGGCGCGTTCCAGAGTTTGGCGAAGCCTGCGCCGTGGGCGCGGAACGCGGGGATGTCGTCGAGGAAGCCTTGGGTCATTGCGTGGATGCGGTCTTTGGCGCGGAAGGTGGGAAAGGCGATGAAGCGAACGAAATCACCTAAGGCAGCCTTGACGGTTGGTACATCAACGAGGCCGACTTGTGAAACTACGCGAGTGACGCCAAAGGCGCGAGCGACATCGCGATAGATGGGGATTGCCTGGACGCCGTTGATGTGGGAGTGGATGTCGAGAATGGGGCGAGGTGAGCTGAGTGGTTGAGAAGGCGTGGGCGGAAATAGCGTGGAACGGGGGTCGTTGGCCACAAAGGTGGCGGCGGATGTGCGATAATCAAGGGCGAAGCGATTGGCGTGGCTGCGAACGCCTTGGCCTATCGAGGTTGTGGTCCAGTGTGTGGGCGCGACGGGGCTGAGGCCGATGTGCGAAGTCGAGTTGGCTTCGGCGTGGTTCATAGGAAACGACTGTACACCAGTGATTAGAAGCGATACATCTCGAGAGGCGGGAGACACGCCAAGGCAAGCGTGTGCGGGCGGGCCGGTTGTTGAACGCCTAGGCGTGTGTAATGAAGAGCGCGTGGCAACTCGTGTGGCAACTCGTGTGGGCATTGCGCATGATTGGTTGTGTGGCTTGCGAGGCGGGGAATTGGTGCTGGACGCGATCTGCAGGGCTGTAGCGGCTGAACCGAGTTTGATGTGCGGTGATGCAGATGGGTTGCTGGGGGACGGAGGTAGTGCGAGCGTTGAGTTTGAGCGAGTGAAGGTGGTGGGGGTGTTGGCAATGTTCGCTGATGGAAAGCCGTTGACAAAGGCGATTGATGCGTTGCCAAGGGTTGTGAGCGTGGTTGGGAAGTTGCCTTGGGCTGCGCGGGTTCGGCGGTGGTTGCTGCCTATTTATCCGCTGGCGGTGTGGGACTTGTCGAGGCAACTGGCGAAGATGCACGCGCGCGAGCCCATTGACCTGGTGGTAACGACGAGTAGTTGCGCGATCAAGGCGCTGCGAGCGCCCAAGGGCGTGCCACATGTGTGTTATGTGCATGCGCCAGCGAGGTATATATGGTCACGTGGTGGCGATTACGCGCGAGGCGGCGTGCTCGGGCGAGTGCGAGGCGTGGGTCTTTTGATCGTGCGCAATTGGTTCAAGCGATGGGATTTCAAGACGGCGCAGAAGAACGAAAGTTATTCGCATGGGCCGGATGTGTTGCTAGCGAACTCGACGCACACGCAAAGCCAGATTCGCGCGTGCTGGGGGCGCGAGGCACAGGTGCTGTACCCGCCGGTGCGGACGAGTCGGTTTGTGAATGTAAAGCAAATGTCGCGCGAGAGATATTGGTTGTATGTGGGCGCGCTTGAGCCTTATAAACGGGTGGATGTGGCGATTGTTGCGGCGGCGCGTGCGGGCGTGCCTTTGGTGATTATTGGGAAGGGGAGCCAAGAGGCAAGGCTTCGCGCGCTGGCGAAGGAACTTCATGCGAGTGAAGAGCCAGTTGGAGGCGCGGATGAAGAACGCTTGGCAAGCTTGGTTCGGTTTCTTGGGCACATATCGGAAGAGAACGTGGTCGACGCGATGTGCAGGGCGCGGTTGTTGGTATTTCCGCAAGTTGAAGACTTTGGCATTGTCGCGGTTGAAGCGCTGGCGTGTGGCACGCCTGTGGTTGCCAGAGCCATGGGCGGCGCGATGGACATTGTGCGCGAAGGCGTGAATGGCGCGGTGTATTGTGTGCCTGAAGATGTGAGTGGGGACAGTTTGGATATACACGCACAGAGCATGATGGATGCTGCGGCGCGGTGTCCTTTGCCTGATGACCCGTGTGATAGCAATGAGCTGGATTTGCAGCCGATTCGCGCGTCGGCGATGCGCTTTGGTGAGGCGGAGTTTGCGAGAGAGTTTGTGCGTGTGGTGAAGCGCGTGCTTGTAGCTCGCACGGCACCGTAAGTGATACGAAGTACATTTGAAAAACAGGTGTAGCCGTGTAGAGAAAGTAATTCAACATCCCTTCTCGGAGAGAGGGTGTTCCTAGATGAACAAGACAGGGGGTCTTGGGGAAATGGCCAATAGCCAGTGGGAAAGACAGCACCATGATTGAAGCAATCATGATGGCACGAAGATTGTACCTAGCTCCTTCTCGTAGAGAGGGTGTACCCAAGACGAACAAGACAAAGGCCGTGGGGAATGGCCAATAGCCAGTGGGAAAGAAAGCATCATGATTGAAGCAATCATGATGGCACGAAGCCGGCACGAAGACTGAATGAAGACGGTACATAACCCCCCTTTCGGAGAGAGGGTGTACCAAGGCACACCGAGTTTCGACAATAATTCACATTAAGGCATGTCGAGCTTGGGTTGGTTGGGCGTGAGCATCAGGTCGGGGATGTCCCGGCCATCCATTCCTGCGACGGCGGCAGCCGCAATCGCGTCGCCACTTACATTCACCACGGTTCGGCACATATCGAGCACGCGATCGAGCGCGAGGATGATGGCGATGCCTTGGGTTGGCACTTTCACCGCGTCCATCACCACGACCATGAGCACAATGCTCGCACCAGGCAAGCCTGGCGACCCAATCGAGACCAGCACCGCAAGGCCGGCAATCGTAGCGTATTCAATCGGGCCGAGCGCGACTCCAAATACTTGTGCGAGAAACGTGACGGCGATGCACTGATACGCGGCGGTGCCATCCATGTTGATCGTCGCGCCTAGTGGACAGACGAAACTTGTGATGTCGTCGGGCACACCTAATCGATCGCGCACGCACTCGATGGTGACGGGCAAAGTTGCGGCGGAACTTGAGGAAGAGAACGCGAGGAACTGAGCTGGTGCCATCGCGCGAAAGAGTCGCCGAAATGATATATGTTGGCCTTTGGGAAGCGTCGCGCGAAGCACGAGCGGATAGAGCACAAAGAGAATCATCGCGAGTGCGGCGACCACGACAAGGCCATATACGGCGAGCGCGCCAAGCACGGTTAAACCCAAGTTCGCCACGATCGGCACTATCAGTGCGAAGACCGCGTATGGGGCGGCTTTCATGATGAGTCGGATGAGTTGTAAAAACGCTTCGGCGAGCCCATGCAATACGTTGAGCACCGGCTGAGCAGTTTGCTTGGGAATCATGGTGAGCCCGAGCCCGATAAAGACCGCGGCGACGACGACTTGGAGAAGGTCGCCTCGCGCGAGCGCGTCAAAGGGATTGCTTGAAACTACGCGAACTACTTGATCCCAAACGGAAAGGCTCGCCGCGGCGGCTTCGGCGCTGGCGATGCGTTTGGCGGCGTCGTTACCGAACGCGCTCAGAACTTGCATGCGGACTTCTACGCTTACGAAGGTGCCTGGCTTGACAGCAATCGAGAGGGCTAGCCCGATCACGCACGACGCGACGGCGGTGATGAGGAAGAGCAGCAGCGTGCGCCCGCCAATGCGACCGAGTTTGCGTGGATCGCCTAGGCTCGCGACACCCGCGATGAGCGAGAAGAGCACGATGGGGACCGCGACGAAGCGAAGGCTTTGGAGGAAGAGGTCGCCAATGAATTTGGTAGCTTTGCCTGCAAAGCGCGCGATGTAAGCGACGGCGTTGGCGTTTGAATTGGGGTTGGGGATTGCGGTGGCGTTGGGGTTTGCATTTGGGTCTGGCGTCGGCGTGCGGCCCGCGAGAAACGCCCCGGCGTCATTCACGCCCAGAGATGCCCAGGTGCTCGCGGTCCAGAACTGGTTGATGGCAATGCCCACAAGTGTGCCTAGGACTAGCGCGATCAATATGCGCCAATGCAGAGCGATACGAGTTTTTGCAGCCTTGGGAGCGGTGCCGCCGGTGGTGCTATTCATGTGAGCTCTAAGCGAGTGGAGCGAAAGGTCGCGATATTATGATGAAATCGGCCTGTCAGGATACAGACTACACGAAACGCACTTCATGAAACGGACTCTACACGAAGTTCACGGACTGGGCACAACGATCACATCGCCTTGCTGCGCGTCGCGCGTACCAAGCACACACTCGATGATGACTATCGCCACGGCTTCAGGCGTAAGCGTCTTACTCGTTGGCAACACCTCGGCGGGGAAGATCGAGCGAAGAAGCGGCGTTTCAACCGCGCCAGGCGAAACCGTGAAACAGCGCACGCCAGCGCTCGAAAGCTCGTTATGGCATGAGCGCGTGAGTAGGTTCAAGCTCGCTTTAGATGCGGCGTAAGCAAAGAAGCCGGGGAAGGGGTCGATGGTTGACATCGAGCCGACGTTGACGATGGCGGGGCTGAAGGCTTGTTTGTTGTTCGCGTCGCTTGCGGTCCAGCGAGAGATTGCCTGGACCATCATGTTGGCCGGGCCGATGGCATTGATGGCGAAGGTTTCGGCGATGACTTCAATTGTGTGTTCCTGAATCGGCAGTTTGGGTGCATGGCCGGCATTGTTGATGAGGGCGTCGAGCCTGCCTAGGCGTGCGTATGCGTGGTTAACGGCGTCTCTGCAGGCGGCGGCATCGCCAACATCGCAGGAGAAGGCGGCTCCGCCGGGGGCTTGGGTGCGTTCAGATTTGACTTGTTCATACTGAGCCTGTTCATGCTGGGCTAGTTCACGCTGGGCTTCTTCACACAAGGAAATTGTTTCGCGAAGCGGCTGGATGCGACGGCCCACAGCGAGGATGCGCCAGCCCTTTCTTGCGAGCCCGAGCGCGACGGCGCGACCGATGCCCGATCCGGCTCCGGTGATAAGGGCGACGGGGTACGCGAGCGCTATCGGTGAAATAGGCGTGTCGCCTTGGGTGCTATGTGCTGGAATCTCTGGAGACGTGTTGGGCATGGCGAAGTGTACAGCGGCAGCGGGACGAAACCCGCCGTACACTGCTGTTGCATGGGCATGCGCATTGCAATCGTGGTCGCCATTCTCGCCGTCTTGGGCTTGCCCTTGTTGCTTCGGCAAGGAGCGGTGGTGCGCGTTGACCCCAACGCACGGCGGCTGGTCATCGTCACGCCTCATGTGCCACAGATCAGGCAAGAGTTTGGCGAAGCCTTTGGGCGTTGGCATCAGCGGGTATATAACGAACCTGTGTTCATTGATTGGCGTGTGCCTGGGGGCACGAGCGACATCATGAAGCAGTTGGTCGCGCAGTATGCCGCGGCGGTGCGAACCGGGGCGATTGCAGCGGATGGTTCGTGCAAGCCCGGCACGATGACCTTTGACCTGATGTTTGGTGGTGGCTCATTCGACCATGGGCGGGTAAAGAGCAATCCGGGCGTATTTGTCGAAGTGCCAAACCTGGCTGACCCAATGAAGCCGACGCAGAAGCGCGTACCGATGAGCGTGCCTGCTGGATTTACACAGGAACAACTCGTTGGCTGGTTTGGCGAGAACAGTATCGGCGCGAACAAGCTGTATGACCCCGAACAGTACTGGATCGGGACGGCTCTTTCGTCCTTTGGCATCGTGTACAACATAGATGTTCTGCGGCAGCTGAACTTACCCGAGACCAAGACCTTTGCGGATATGGCTGAGCCTGCGTATGCGGGGTGGGTGATCCTTGCGGATCCAAGGCAGTCGGGCTCGGTGATGACGGCGATGGACGCGATTTTGTCCAACTATGGCTTTGATGAAGGGTGGCGAATTCTTCGTGCAATGTCCGCCAACGCGCGGTACTTCACCAACTCGTCTACCAAGCCACCCATTGATGTGAGCCAGGGTGAAGCGGCGGCGGCGCTGGTAATCGACTTTTATGGACGTGGGCAAGCCGAGGGAGTGCTCGCGCCGGGGCAAGATCCATCCACAAGCCGTGTTGGGTATGTTGATCCGGTAGGAAAGACGGCAATCGACGCCGACCCGATCTCAATCCTTCGCGGCGGGCCCGACCCCGAGCTTGCCAAACGCTTTGTTGAGTTTTGTATGACCGATGAGGCGCAGGCGCTATGGCAGTTTCCCTCGCGCAATAGAGCCGAAGGGGCGGCGAACCCTACGAGTGAATTCGGCGAACCGATGGGCCCGCGCGAGCATCAGCTTCGACGCATGCCTGTGAAGCGATCGATGTACGCGCGCTACACCGCGAACATGATCGATAAGGTTGATCCATTCACGATTGCCAGCCAGGTCAAGCCTGCGGGTTGGCGCGATGGCATCGGCATCATGATGGGCGCGTTCGCTATTGACGTATCGCACCAGCAGCGCAAGGCGTGGGCTGCGGTGCAGCGTGTGAAACTGGATCCGGAGTTTCCGCAGGCGACCGCGGCGGCGATGGAAGAGTTGTTCTTTGCCTGGCCGACGACGCCGGTGCTGCCGAGCAAGTCGGGCGAGGTAATGGCCGTGGGTGAGGCCGCGATTCCCTTTGCTAAAGAGACGTTCGCGAAAGTTAACGAGCAATGGAAGAGGCCAGGCGTGAAGGCGGCGATGGAGATTCGGTATACTAACTTTTTCCGTGAGTGCTATGTGCGGATTATCGCTGCGGAGCGAACGAGCATCGCGCCGAAGTGCCCTGATACCGGGTTGACGGCTTCCCAGTCTCGTATCCAGATTCCGAGCCAAACGCCAACCCCCAAACCAAGCCAAACGCCAAGCTAAACCGTTCCAGTACAGTCGCTGGCGGCTCCAGCGCCAGTCAAGCCATCGGCATAAGTCCGATACGCGGCGTACTCGGTGTAAACCCTACGCACTCTCATTCTCATATTTGCGACGTGTCCATGAAACGCCGATGATGTGATTGAATCACAGCAATCAAAGAATCAAAGTTCTATATGAATGAAATCGGCATTGGGGCTGTACAGCAATCCTTACTGCCCAAGCCCAGCACACCAAGCCCTGCAGACCAAGCTCATCACACCAAGACCAACGGCACACACAAGGACAACATGACCACTCTTTCCACGATTCTCTCCTCGGGAACCACAATGGCAAACGCACCCGCCTTGATTACTCCTTCGATCATGCCACCGCCGACTCGTCCGATCATCGAGCCCAATGAAGCGTGCAAGCTCGCGACCATCGTCGCGACCATCGGTCCCGCGAGCGATTCGCCCGAGATGGTTCGCAAGCTTATCGATGTGGGCGTGGGCGTGTTTCGCCTGAACTTCTCGCATGGCACGCTTGAAGCGCACGCCAAGCGTCTTACCACGATCCGCTCGACGGCCGCCGCGATGCACCGCACCGTCGCTGTGCTGGGCGACCTTCAAGGGCCCAAGATTCGCGTCGGCAAGATTCCTGAAGGCGTAGGCGAAAGAGCTCGCTCCGGCGGCTGATCCGCGATGCTCGAAGCCGGGCAAGATGTCGTCCTGAGTGCCACCGCAACCGACGCCTTCTATCGCCCGTCGAACAACGGTACGGGTAC
>JBBRGG010000086.1:0-13299 GCA_038240875.1 Phycisphaerales bacterium
GACCAAGATGCCCCAGGCGCACATAAACCGAGCCTTGGCGGTCAGTTGAGGATCACCGGTTTCGTCCTGCAAAAGCGAGAGCTTGAGCAGGCGACGAGTGATGAAAGTCCAGAGAACGCCATAGAGGACGATGCGAGCGAAGTAGAGCACCGGGAAAGCGTCGGTACCTGTGGGGCCCGAGAGGTGAACCTTTGCGTCGTAGGCGGTGCCAAAGAAGTAGAAGAACTTTTTCTGAAGAAGGTGGTCGCCGTAGTTGATGTGGCTCATCCATGTGAAGAGCTTGCCGCCGCCGACGAAGTAATCAAGGACCGGGGTTGCTGCTGCGAAGAGGAAAGCGATAGGCAGGAAGGACATGACGTTCTCAAACTGCCTGCGCACGGTGCCTGCCCAACCGGCGTTAGTGAGGTAGAAGAGCATGACAAAGAAGGTCGCGCCCAGGCACATGGTCATCGCGGCGAGCGAACCAATGTGGTACACCGCGAGGGCATGGCGAGCAAAGACCAAGTCTGTGACACCCGCGCCGCCGACGACGGCGATGCAGACAAGACCGAGCACGGCCAAGCCGAGTGCAGCAACGTTGCCCGAGCCGGGGACAAAGTTAATGTTGTCGGGTCGTAATTGCGGGAAGCGACGAACATTGGGAGATCTCAAATTGGGAGATCTGGAAGAAGTTGGAAGTGATGTCATTGTGCTGCTCCCGGCGCTGACACGATGGGCGCGGCGGGTGCGGACGGAGCGGGTGCAGCGGCTGGTTCGCTAGTTGGCATTGTGGCTGGTGGCGTGGCTGGAGGCGTGGCTGGAGGCGTGGCTGGAGCAGAAGGCCGCGAGCGTTCGAGTTCTTGGCGGCGCGCTTCGGGCACGTCGGCAAGTGAGCCGCTGTACGAGGCTTGCAACGTACGGATATAGGCGACAACGGCCCACGCGTCCTGAACATTCACGGCGTGCGCATAGCCGGGCATTTTGTTGGCGTCGCCTGGGTTTGCGCCAGCTATGCCGTAGCGGATGACGTGGAACATGTAGCCATCTTTACCTTGATTGATGGTGGTATCGATGTACTTTGGGTCGTGGAAGTTGGGGAGTGGATAGGACCATTGCTGGCCGACCATTCCCTTACCGTCGCCGGTGTAGCCGTGGCATGCTGCGCAGAAGATATTGAAGCGTTCCTCGCCACGCTTGATGAGGTCGGCGGTGACTTCAACGGGCATCATGTTGGCGTAAGTGCCGTCGGCGATGGTGCCTTCAAAGAGAAGGGGATCGTCACGCAAAAGTTCCTGACGCTCGATCTGCCAGGGCTCGGCCCAGTCGTCTTCGGAGATGGGGCCTACGCGGCTAAAGGCGACGGTGCCCGGCACGGTTGGGCGCATGGTTCGACCATCGGCAAAGAAGTCGGACTGCGACTGCGACTTCCACTTGGGCTGGTCGTCGAGGTCGGGAAAGAACTGGCGTGGTGGCTTATCTTCGCGGTCGCCGCGGCAACCTGGCAACGCGGCTAGGGCAAGTACCGCCACGGACATGCTGAGCAGCATGGCAACAGGGCGAAGCGAAGTCTGTGTCGAAGTGGTGTTCATCGCGTGCTCGTGATTGTGCGATCAAGGCTGGAATTACTGGCGAAAGTCTGCGGGAAAGGCAAGAGGTTAGAAAAGGACGGGTACATACTGATTCAATCTGCTTCGTCTTCGACGAATTCGACGGCGGTCGCGCCCACGCTCGCGAGCATCGCCTGCGTCGCGTCGGGGTCAAACTTGGTGTCGGTGGCTTCGATTGAGATGAAGAAGCGGTCTTGCGTCGAGCGAAGGAAGCGAGTGCTGCGCATCAAGGGATGGTTCCAACGAGGCAAGCCATTGAGCGCGAGCATGCCGAAGATGCAAGTGAAGGCAGAAAGAAGAATGCCTAGCTCGAAGGTGATGGGGACAAAGGCTTGCCACGCCGCGAAGGGCTTGCCTTGTTTCATCATGAGGTAATCAACGCCGGACATCCACCACTGCATGAGGAAGCCCAACCCGGCCCCGGAAAAGCCACCAATGGCGACGATGATCGGAAGATTGGTGCGTTTGATGCCCATGGCTTCTTCCATGCCGTGGATTGGAAAGGGCGTGTGGCTATCCCAGTTGGCGTAGCCTGCATCGCGGATTTTTTCGCAGGCGTGGTAGAGGTCGGCGGGAGTTGCAAACTCAGCGAGCAAGCCATAAATCCTTTGGCCCGCTTCGTTGACGTAGACCTTAGAGGTGCGAGTGTTTGACATTAGTGGGCTCCCTTCTCGGTGTTGCCTAGTGCAGGGCCTAGTGCAGGGCCTGGTGCAGGGCCTTGTGCGGGGCCTTGTGCGGGGCCTATTGCAGGGCCTTGGCTAGCGTGCCCTTGGTCGTGCTCGGCTACATGTCCATCATGTCCGTCGTGTCCGTCGTGTCCGTCGTGTCCATCATGATCGGCATGATGATCGTGATAGTGCGGGCTTGCCTGGGGCATGACAGCCTTTAGCTCGGACATCGCGAAGATCGGCAGGAACCGCAGGAACAACAAGAAGAGCGAAAGAAAGACGCCAAATGAGCCCGCGAAGATCGCGATATCAACCAGCGTGGGGTGGAACATGTGCCACTCGGCGGGCAAGAAGGCCCGGTGCAAGCTGGTCACGATGATGACGAAGCGCTCGAACCACATGCCGATGGTCACGAGGAAGGCAACGCCAAAGACCACGGGGATGCACGTGCGGAACTTCTTCTTCCAGAAGACCTGAGGCGAGAGAACATTGCACCCAATCATCGTCCAGTACGCCCACCAATAGGGCGCGTATCTGCCATCATCGCCCGCGAAGAATGGCGGCATCAAGCGGTTGTACAGGAATGCTTCGGCTTCGAACTTATTGCCCGAGTACCAGGCGATGAAGAATTCCATTGCGTAGGCAAAGCCGACGATCATGCCCGTGGCGAGGATGATCTTGGCCATGTTCTCGATGTGGCGGTTGGTGATGAAATCCTTCATGTTCGGATAGAGCTCACGTGCTGGGATCAGCAGCAACAGCACCATCGCAAACCCACCGAAGATCGCGCCTGCAACAAAGTAAGGCGGGAAGATCGTCGTGTGCCAACCTGGCAGGATCGACGTTGCAAAGTCAAAGGAAACAATCGAGTGAACGCTCAACACCAGTGGCGTCGAGATGCCCGCGAGGACCAAATACGCGGCTTCGTACCGATGCCAGTGACGGCTGCTGGCGCGCCAGCCCAGCGACAGGAACCCATAGATGTAAGCGCGAACCTTATCGACCTGAATCGGAATGAACGGCGCAACCACCGGGCCGTCGTTGCCGATACGGCGCAAACGCTGATCAGCGCGATCGCGGAGCGTGGCAAAGTCGGGGATCATGCCCATGTACCAGAACAAAAGCGAGACCGTGCCGTAGGTAGAGACGGCGAATACGTCCCAAAGCAGAGGGCTCTGAAAGTTAGGCCAAATCGCGTTGGAGTTGGGAATTGGGAAGAGGAACCACGCCATCCATTGACGGCCGATGTGGATACCCGGGAATGTCGCGGCACAAATAACCGCAAAGATCGTCATTGCTTCTGCGGAACGGTTGATGCTCGTTCGCCATTTTTGCTTAAGCAAGCACAAAATCGCGGAGATAAGCGTGCCCGCGTGGCCGATGCCGATCCAGAAAACAAAGTTGGTGATGTCCCAGGCCCAGTCGACTTGGTTGTTCAAGCCCCATACGCCGATGCCCGTGATGACCAGATAGTTGATGAACAAGCCCGCGAGCGACGCGAGGCCGCCCGCGAACATGAACATGGGCAGCCACCAGCGTGGCGGCTTCTGTTCCGTGTATCCACAGATGATGTCGGTCACTTCCGTGAACGAGCGGCCACGCAGCACCAAAGGCGGACGCACACCAGGAGTGTCATCAAGAGTGCCATCGGCGGTGCCTGGCTTCACGTCGGGTGGCCGAATGCTGGTGCCAGCGACGGCTCCAGCAAGGCGCTCGGCATTTGCCTGATCTGGGTGCAGTGCACTCATGCGAGGTCTCCGATGATGTCGAGCGGGCTACCCGCATTGGTCTTGATGAGCGAGTGAGCCGCGGAAGCAAGCACGCCTCGGCGAGATTGACCGGCGAGAGAAAGAACTTCGGTCGGTGTTGGCGCGTGAGCCGGAGCCGAATGAGCCGATACAGAATGAGCTGATGCAGTCAGCACGCCCAGCGAACCCAAATATCCAGAGTCCTGCCGCCGCTTGGAAGGCATGAACTTGAACGCTGCGGGCGAGAGAGCCTTGTCTGCACCATGTGGATCAGAACCGCGTGGACCAGAACCGCGTGGTAGCGAACCCTGCGGATCAGCACCATGCGGGTCCGAGCCGACGCTGCCATCCATTTGGTCGCTAAGCCCGCCGCCTTCTTGCCCGCCGCCTTCTTGCGCGTCACCTTCTTGCGCGTCACCCTTGTATGATTTGCTGTGACTGCCATAGAACGGGTCATCCCAGCCATGCTTACGGCTTTCGTTGCAAAGCTCTGGGTTGGGGTTGAACAGCTTGACCATGTGGCTGGTACGCGGACGAGTGTTGAGGTAATTCAGCAACCCATAGGACCGTGCGTCCTTGCGAGTAGCGTAAACCTTTGACACTGGGTCCAGGATGTCACCAAAGACGATGGAGTTACTCGGGCATGCCTGCTGGCACGCGGTCTGGAAGAAACCATCGGGGACGGCGACGCCATTCTTGCCATAAAGGTCGTGGATCTTGCACTCGATTTTGGCGGCGTTGGACCGCTGGATGCAATACGAGCACTTTTCCATAAGGCCACGGCTGCGCACCGTCACGTTGGGGTTCATCTTCATGCGCGAAATCTCATCGAGCTTGGCACGAAGTCTTGGCGGAATCAAGTTGGGGTTGATCTTGTTGTGCTCGCCGCTGCCGGTGATTCCGTCACGATCAGGCATGACAGATTCGAGCAGATCCTTGCCATAGTACCCGCCATTAAACTTGGTCACGCCATAGTCAAAGAAGTTGAATCGACGAACCTTGTACGGGCAGTTGTTGGCACAATACCGCGTGCCGATGCAGCGGTTGTACGTCATGTAGTTGTGGCCTTCGGGACCGTGGACGGTCGCGTTCACCGGGCAGACAACCTCGCACGGCGCGTTCTCACAGTGGACACACGCAACAGGCTGATGCAGCATGTGCTCGGGGTTGTTAAGGTCACTTCCCGTGAAGTAGCGATCAACGCGAATCCAGGCCATTTCGCGGCCTTTCATCACTTCTTTCTTGCCGACCACGGGAATGTTATTTTCGCTCTGGCACGCGATGGTGCACGCGCCGCAACCCGTGCACGTATTCTGATCAATGGTCATGCCCCACTGCGGGCTGACGCTGAAGTTGGCCTGTGAAGGCTTGCCCTGATAGTCGAGCTTGGAAGGATCCTTCGCGTTCATGTCTGGATCGGCATTCGAGCGGTTATAGGGATTTTGATAGATCGAAATATTTGGCGGCGTGTAGTTGAGTTCACCCAAACGCTCGGCGAAGTTAAGGTCGCCGCTCGTGTTGTACTTCCAATCGACCCACTTCTTGACTTCAGCGCCATGGCGGTGCCAACCCTCGACGTCGACTGCGCGGACGATCGACGTGCGACCTTCCATCGTCCAGTGATTCTGGGTGCTGGCAATCAGGTGGAAGTCGTCCATCGCGCTGACAGCAACGCCACCCAACATCGTGGTGGTCGAGTCCTTTGAGCGAATCGGATAGACGTTAAAGCCCACGCCGTCGGCGACAACACCGGTCTTCTGCCTTCCATACCCCGCGGTTAAGATCACGGTGTTGTCCGCCATCCCAGGCAAGATCCACACCGCAGCTTCGATCGTCCTGCCTTCAACAGCAAACTTGGCCATGCGGCCCGCGGGATACGCCTGCTTGGTATAGATGTCGTTTGGGCTCTTCTTTGAGTATGACTCGGGCTCAACGCCAAGCTCCATCGCGGTCGCCGGGCTCATCATCGCGGGGTTGTCCCACGCCACGCGCGTGCCATGGTCGGGAAGCTCTTGCAGCCAAGCGTTGTTGGCGTAGCGGCCGTCGTGCACCTGTCCAATCGCGACCACGGCTTCAATCGCAGCCTTGGTCGGAGCAGCGGGCAAAGTCATGTCTGCAAGTCTCGTGGCAACATCGGCGAACTTCACCTTTGGTGCTTCGCCACGCGTGGTGGTGGATGGGATGATGCCATCGTGCAGCGCGCGGCGCCAAGTCTTGTCAAAGCCAACGCTGCCAAAGATCTCGCGCCACACGCCACGCACGATCTCGTATCCGTCAGCCTTCGACGTGAGATCATTCGACATGAGCATGGTGAGCAGTTCAACTTCGCTTGCAGCAGGAGCATAGAGCGGCGCAATCATGGGCTGGATCGGTGCAATCGTGCCATCCATCGCGCGAGTATCGCCCCAGGATTCGAGCGTGTGTGCGCCGTTAAGTGCCCACGTCGAAGCCGCAGCGGTCTCGCTCGCTTGCACGCTCAGCGTGATCGTCGCGGGAACCTTGGCAAACGCCTCGGCAAAGCCCATGTCGCCCGGCGCGTCATACATCGGGTTGGTGTTCAGGCACACCAGCGTGCGGATCGTTCCCGACTGCATCGCGTCGGTGAGCTTGGAAAGCTGCTCGAAGCTGCTCGCCTTGGTGCAGCTGCTCATGGGCGTGTAGCGAACGCTCGCGCCGATATTCCCCAGCGCGCCATTCAGAGCCGCGGCGAGCGCGTGCACGATTGCTGGCTGCGTGGGCCCGGCAACGATCAAGCTCTTGCCACGGTTCGCCGCATCAAGCAAGTCCTTTGCACAAGCCTCCAGGAACGCGCGATCAATCTCGGCGCCCGTGGTGTTCGCGCCAGCAATCGCGGTGGAGAGCGCTTGCGAAGCCGGGTCGCCAAGCTTTGGTAGAACAAACTTCGCGAGTTCCACGGCGAACGCTGTCACGCGCGAAGGCGACAAACGAAGGCGATGGTCCGCCATCGCGCCCGTCGCTGAGTGTCCGTGCTCAATTGCGTACAAGCGAACCATCTGGTCGTTGGGATCGCGCTTGGATGCGTCCTTGATCGGGGCCGGGGCCATTCGTGCTGCGGCAAACATTCGCGCGTGAGACACTTCGCCACCTTCACGCACAAGAAAGTCACGATCGAGCGAAACCACCAAGCGAGTGTTGGCCTTGGAAATATCGAGCAGCTCGTGCATCGCCGTGCCAAAGGCCATCTCGGTGCCCTTGATCACAGCCGACACGTGCATCGGATCCCACCAAACCCATGTCGCTTCGGGCCATTGCTTCATCACTTTGGCAACGACCGCTTCGCGCGTGGTGCTGTCGTACTTGTCGGCGATGAATGCCAAGCCCTTGCCGCGATCGCCAGCAGCTTCGGCTTCAGTGCCAGTGCTCGTGCCTGCGCTTGGGCCAGATGCGTGGCTCTTGAATTGGACCTTGGCCCACGTGCGGAAGTCGTCCAATGTTGCTTCAACTCGGCCACGCGCCGGGTTGTCGTACATGGGGAACTTCAAACGATCCGGGTCGTACAGCGAAAGAATACTCGCCAGCGCCCACGTCGAACACTTGCCACGGTTCACCGGATGCAGCGGATTGCCTTCGAGCTTAGTCGGACGACCTTCGTGCGTCTCGACCAAGAGGCCTTCTGCTCCGCCATCGGGCCTCGGCATGCTAGTGGCGTAATACAAGGGCTTGCCTGCGATTACTTCTTCAGGAATCTCGCGCGAATACGTCAGAATCTTGTGATCCGGGCGACGGCAGCCCGGAATCGTCGCCGCTCCCGCGAGCGCAACCGAAGCGCCCATCAATTTCAAAAACGTGCGCCGAGTTTCGCCTCCAGCGCGATTCGCCGCAACATCGTCCGATGCGTCGTCATATGCCTCGGCGCGATCAAGCTCGCCCGCGCCCGCAGGAAATTCCCTTTCGAGAAACTCGCGAAACTCTGACGTGTCGGCTAGATCGTCCATCGATCGCCACACGCGATTGCCATTGACCATCCCTGCTGCGTGCCCAGCTGAAGCAGCTAGAGCCATGCGTGCCGCCTTGTTTGGCTGCTGCTTCTCACCCTTGACCGTCGTCGGGCACTGGTCAAGCACCGACACGCTCGTAGCGTGCTTTGAAGCCTTGGCTTGATCTGAGCCGGGAGTTTTTTTCGAGCTCGATGTGGGCATGTTCGTCTGGTTGGTCTGGTTGGTCATGGAATCTTCTCGCAAGGCATGCAGGCCGACATGGTGGACAAAGCGGCCGTAGCCGAGGTCGTCAGTTCAAGAAGGCAAACCCAAAAGCAAATCCAAAGGCATATCCAAAGGCAAATCCAGAAACTAAATCAAGTTGCGCAAGACGCATTCAGCTTTCTGCCGTTTACTTTCTTCAAATCAGTAGTGGCACGCGCCGCAGTTCTGTGGCGGGGCATTCTTCAGCGCCTGCAAAACCCTCTGGCCCATCTGCTTGGACGCCGCATCGCCCTCGTTGCGAGCCTTGAGAATCTGCTCGACGCGAACAAGCTGCGTCACGTACGACGGCTCGACCAAGTGCTTCTCGGGCGCGCGATGGCATTCAAGGCACCAGCCCATCGACAACGACTCAACTTGATGCACGACCGGCATCCCGGTGATCTGCCCGTGGCAGGAATAGCAGGAAACGCCAGCATTCACATGGATCTGATGCGGAAAGTTATGTACATAGTCGGGTAGCTTGTGGATGCGCCGCCATTCAATCGAGGCGTTCGCGGCATACGCGCTGCGGACGAACTCGGTCTTCTGCTTGTGTGATTCGCTGGTGGCAAACTTCGCGAGTTTGTTCTCGCTGTGGCAGCCATAGCAGCTTGAAACCGTGGGGATGTTGGCTTCATGCGAGATTTCAACGTTGCTATGGCAATAGCGACAATCCATGCCTAGTTGCCCGGCGTGGATCTGATGGTTGAACCCGCCATCAGGCTGTTTAGGCATGTACCCAACTTTGAAAAACTTCGGGGTGGCGTAGTACCAAAAACCACCAACCACCGAGCTAAGCCCGCCTAGCGCGGCTACAGCAAAGAAAGTTGGCAACACGTTCGTCCACTTCGGAAAGAGCCGAGACAACGCTAACCTCCGAATTCTGGCACGATCCGCCGCTAGAGCTTTGAGCTATTCGTAGCTCGTGAGCCGCCGCGACACACCGATCCATTCAGTGCTTTAAGCTCATAAAGAAGACTGATATAAAAAACAGATTATGACCACAGGAAACCAAATCACTCAAACATCCGACTCAAACATCCGACGAACATGGTTCGATATCTGCCGAATCCACGATGCAAATTCCAGAGAATCAATACAGGTTACTGTCAGACAGAAATATCGTACGTCCGACCCTATTCTGTCAAGGCCTGAAATAGCCATTCCTGTAGATGAGTCTGAGTCTCAATGAAGTATGATCCAGCTGCCCCACAATTACACTGGCTTTAGTCGCTTGTACAAATTGCTACCAGCAAGCCAAGACTTGGGGCGAAGAATAGTGGACAAACCTGGTGCGCGTCAAATCTGCTAACCCTATCCGCAAACAATCAACCTCAATTCTTATGCCAACTGACACCACATCCACGCATTCACCTTCAAAGTGGGGGTTTCTCTCGCCGGTAATTGTCGGCGGGTTTGCCAGTGCTGTCGCGTTGTGGTCGGCGTGGTTCGTCACGCATCTGCCTTGGCTCAAGCTGCAAGAGAATGTCGCGCTGCCGATCACCTTGGGGGTCTGGGCAATTTCGCTGGCAGTGGCTGGTTGGTCGGTCGGGCTTCGACCAGGTTTGGGGCGATTTAATGATGCTGTCTCAACAGCGATCGGTGCTGGCGCACTTTCGGCTGTACTTGGGCTCTTTGTGCTAGGTTCCAAGCTCACCGAATCACCTTCGCATACGTTCGCCGATGGGGCAACACAGGTCGCAGTCAAACCGAGAGCCGAGTTGATAGCGCTTGGATTTTTGCTCTTTGGAACCTTGCTTGGCCTAATCATGGGAACGTTGGGCAGCGTGATTCGTGGCACGCGGTCGGAAGCCGACGGGTTGGTAGCGTCGCGGCCTTGGCTGGCGCGGATGGCAATCGTGGCGGTGTGTGCCACGGCTCCGTTGCTTTTCATTGGTGGGTTGGTCACGAGCACCAACGCTGGGATGGCTGTCCCAGATTGGCCTAACACCTTTGGTAGCAACATGTTCCTGTATCCACTTGGCCCTCGCGCCCAAGCAAATATGGGTGAAAACTATGCAGAGATCTACCTAGAGCACACGCATCGGCTCTTTGGCACTTTGCTCGGCATGGCGATGATGACCTTGATGGCGTGGACCATCATCGCATATGCACGGAGAAATGCTTCAAAAGCCGCTCGAAACTGGGCGGTTGGCGTGTTTCTTGGCGTGGTGTTTCAAGGCGCACTTGGCGGGGCTCGCGTACTCTTTGGAAGTGAAATCTTCGCCGAGGACAGCCATGCACTGCGCATGTTTCATGGCGTGTCCGCGCAGTTAGTCTTTGCTGGGCTTGTAGTTACGGCGGTTCTCTTGAGCCCGGCGTACGCTCAACTCGACGCCGGGGATGGCGATCTTGTTCGCAATGAAAGTGATTACAAGTGGAAGCTAGCTCGCATCTTGGCCAATGCATCGTTGCACATCCTCTTGCTGCAACTGCTCTTAGGCGCGGCGTACCGCCACTTCCGCATCGAGTACATCCTCTACACGCACATCGTGCTGTCGATTTTCGTGACGATCGTGGCTGGGCTTGCCGGAACGCTTGCATTAGGAGCGCCAGCGACGGCGGGACGAATGGCGCGAGGGCTGAAGATAGCTGGTTTTGCGCTGGTGGCAGTCGTAATTATCCAGTTTTCGCTCGGATGGCTCGCCTGGCTTCTTGGTGGCAAGGGGTATGACCCGCAGGAAATAAGCCAATCGTTGATGCGGACGGCTCATCAGGCGAATGGTGCGTTGCTGCTCGCGGTAGCAACTTGGGCTGCGGTCGCGGCACGAGGGCTTTCCAAAGCGGCCCGGAATGAGTTTACTCGGCCAGCGTAATCCCCCAACCCCCCACCAACACCAACACCAACACCACTTTCACGTGTTAACTGAATAGGGCATACGCCTGATATGGTTGGACGGCCGGGCACGGACCAAGATTCAACCCGATAGTTGTGCTGCGCGTTCCAAAAGTAGTTAAAAACTGGTGTATCTGCACATAAATTAGGCAAAACCTTTTTTCGAAGAGAGAAGGTGCTCAAGGCAAAGATAAAGGCAGCATCAGGATCGAAGCGATCCTGATGGCACGAAGGCTTAGACAAAATACAAAGGCAAAGGCAGCCTGGATTTCAACACAGATTCACATCAGAATCAAACACGATTCATGAATGAAAGTTCGGAATTGCGTGCTTTGGCATTCTCAGAAGTGGTGAAAGCCGATAGATTGGTGGGTGTGGGGAATGCTGTTTTCTGGCTTGTGTGGATTGGGGCGGTAGGCTTGGGCTAAGCATTGGCCGAAGAGCCGGTGTTAGGATTAACGGCACGATTTAATTTTTTTCGCGTGAGAATTAAATAGTGCGGGCAATTTCTCGTTGAAGTATGCGTTGGACCACGAGCAGATTTGGCTAGGTTCGCGAAGATATCTGGATACTTAGCAGGAGGCTCGTTTGATGCAATCGGCAACGCATATTACTGCTTCGATGCCTAGTCCTGCGGCTGCACCGCGCATGGAAGAGCGGCTTGGTCGCATTGAGTCGACGCTCGCGGAGATCACGCCTGGCGAGTTTAAGTACGAGCAAGCGCGGCATCTGTTGTGGCGAGCTGGCTTTGGCGGCACGCCCAAGCAGATCCAGACGTTGGCGAGTTGGGGGCCTAAGAAAGCCGTCGATTATATTTTGAACACCAAGGAGCTTGATTGGGACGCGAAGAGCGCGGACCAGTTTGACAAAGACATCATGCGGCCGCCGACGGCTGACGAGCGGGCGATGTACGCGGCGGCTCGCCGAAGTAGTGATGAAGATGGACTGGCGAAGATTCGTTTGGAACGGCAACGTCGCGAGCGAGATGATCGCCAGCAGATTCAGGTGATGCAGCGGTGGTGGCTGAGGCGGATGATTGAAACGCCCAAGCCACTGGAAGAAAAAGTCGCTCTTTTTTGGCATGGGCACTTGGCCACGGGCTATCGCACGATTGAGAATTCGTACCACATGCACATGCAAGGCGAGCTCTTCCGCACTGCTGGGCTGATGACGTTTGGTTCTCTTTTAAAGGGCATCATCCGCGACCCGGCGATGCTTGCGTACCTCGATAACAACGACAGCAAGAAGGGCAGGCCCAACGAGAATCTCGCACGCGAGATCATGGAGCTCTTCGCGCTGGGTATCGGCAATTATTCCGAGAAGGACATCAAAGAAGGGGCTCGCGCGCTTACTGGCTACACCTTTGAAGATGACAAGTTTGCCTTTCAAGCAAGGAACCACGACACGGGCACTAAGTCGATCCTTGGGCGCAAGGGCAGCCTTGATGGCGATGGATTTGTGGACGCGATTCTTGCGAAGCGTGAGT
Organism: Phycisphaerales bacterium; assembly: GCA_038240875.1. GTDB lineage: Bacteria > Planctomycetota > Phycisphaerae > Phycisphaerales > UBA1924 > JBBRGG01. The sequence goes on from JBBRGG010000086.1 coordinate 12,527, forward strand.
GTGCGCAGTACATCACGCGGCGGATGTACAACTACTTTGTCGCGGATGTGCCACCAGATGAACGAGGTGGCGATAAAGAGATGGACTCCGCTCATCGGACGTATTTGCGGAAGCTTGCGGACGCGTTTTATTCCGATGAGTACAACATTACGAACCAGCTTCGGCGGATGTTTATGTCACGGCATTTCTATGACGCGCGATTCATGGGCCAACAGATCAAGAGCCCGGCAATTTTGATCGCGGGTGCGGCAAGATCGCTCGCGGCGCCGACGCGTGATCTATCGATCTTGTCGGATGCGATGGATTTGATGGGGCAGAGCTTGTACCAGCCGCCAAGTGTGAAGGGTTGGGATGGCGGACGAAGCTGGATCAATACGTCGACGTTGTTTGTTCGTCAGAATCTGATGGCGTATATGTTGACAGGCCGCAAGCCACAGGGGTATGACGCGAACGCGGATGAGCAGAAGTTTGACCCGATGCCTCTGTTGGCTGAGCTGCGTGAAGCGGACGCGAAAGCTGCGGAAGATCCGGCGGCGGTGGTGGAGTATCTGTCGAAGTTGGCACTAGGCCGAACCGAGCCAGCAGCGCAGGCAGAGTTGATGGGCTTCATGAGCAAGGCGGGCAACCGCGTGACGCGCGATAGCGTGACTGGTGTGCTTCTGCTGATCACGGCGATGCCGGAGTATCAGTTGTGTTGAGAGAAGAAGAGAAGGAAAGCAAGAGATTCGGCATTCGGCATTCGGCATTTGGCATTTGGCATTTGGCATTTGGCA
>JBBRGG010000087.1:0-13273 GCA_038240875.1 Phycisphaerales bacterium
GCCGCCACTCTTTCCGCCTGTGCGGCCAGCACCACACCCGCTCAAGGCACTCGGAACGCACGACCAATGCGGCGGGTAGGATTCCTCGTGGCGGGTGAGGTGCCGGAGAGGGCAGCAGCCCTCTCTGGCATGAGCGGCAGAGCACGCCAACGCGCTCGGAAGCGTGCCCGTGGTTGGTGTGTGCTCGCGTGGTTGAACTTCCTCCGCCCCTGCCGGGGCGGGTCGGGCTGATTCCCGCTCTCCACGAGTTGCGCTTCGCTTCACCCTTCCACTAGTTGCGCAACGCTCAGAGCAGCGTCGCTCCACTAGTGGCTACAACCCGTCGCCTCGCCGGAGCGAAGAGGCATGAGCGGTCTGGCTACACATTGTTGCCACGGCTTGGCGAAGAGATTGGTGACGTGCCTTTGGTCTTGGTCATTCGACATTGACGACACGAAGCACGGAGTGACACCCAGTACGGAAAGGCACGTACACAGAAAGGCACGAACACATACAGGCACGAAGTACGTGCCCTGCGTTACTTACCGATTTGCCCCGGGGATCCAGAGGACGTCGTTCTTGCCATCAGAGTTGGCGATGCGGCAGAGGACGAAGAGAAGATCACTCAGGCGGTTTAAGTACCGGATCGCTTCAGCGTTGGTGTGGGCGGCGTCGGAGGTCAGGAGCGTCACGCCCAGACGTTCGGCACGGCGGACCACGGTGCGAGCGACGTGAAGAGCAGCGGCGAGAGGTGAGCCGCCTGGGAGGACGAAGCTGGTGAGAGGCGCGAGGCGTTCGTTGAACTCGTCGATGGTTGTTTCCAGGCGGGTAGTCTGTGATGAGATGATGCGGAGCGCTTTGCCGGGTTGTTCGTCGGCCGCGCGAGGCGTTGCGAGATCGGCGCCGACATCGAAGAGGTCGTTCATCACGAGTGAGAGAACCTTGGCGATGGAAGCGTCGATGGGGTGGGCGGCGTGGCAATGAGTGGCGGCGACGCCGATGCACGCGTTGGCTTCGTCGACTGTGCCATAGGCTTCGACGCGGATGTCGTCTTTAGGAACGCGTGCGCCGGTGGCAAGGCCTGTGGTGCCGTCGTCGCCGGTGCGAGTGTAAATTTTGTTGAGCTTGACCATGGCGTGTTCCTTAGGTGGGGTTGCGTGGGGGGGCATGCGTGAGGGCTTGCGTGGGGAGTTGTCGGCGAGTGTAGTGGTGGGGTAGGGGGCGTGGCGTTGGGCTGAGTGTGTGGATTGCTTGTCGGGCAAGCATGACGAGGATTGCTTGTCAGGTAATGTTTGTCAGGGTTAGCTGGGGTATTGGAATGCGCACGACGCCGAGGCGAGATGTGGAGTAGGCTTGGCGACGGGTTCGTGCGAGCTTGAAGTGGGGGAGTTGTGGTTGGGGAATGTGGCGCGGCGAAGGACGAGCGGAGAACAGGGAAGTTCGGCGTGCGGAGCGAAGGATCGCGAGCAAAATGAAGAAGATGTCGCCAAGTGTTGAGGTTGGAGCGTTGCTTACGGAGGCTGAGGTGCTGGTTCGCGCGATCGAGCCTACAGAGTCAGGAAGTGCGGACACGCGCGGAGGTGCGCGACTTCGCCCTAGCGATTTGCCACGCGGACTGACAAGTGTTTGGCAGCGGCGCGGCGGTAATGCCAACGGCTCTAAAGGCGAGAAGGACGCGAATGCGGGCGCAAACACAGACAACGGCATCGGTTCGCTGATTGGGCGTGTGATGCGGGCACGCGGGCTTGATGATGTGAATAGTGCAGATTTTTTGGAACCTTTGCTTACGCACATGCACGAGCCTTCGTTGATGCCTGGGATGGATCGGGCGGCGGAGCGATTACTCAGGGCAGCGCGCGAGGGCGAGTCGATTGCGATCTATGGCGATTACGACGTCGATGGCGTGAGTGCGACGACAATTCTCTATCACGTGCTCAAGGCTATCGCGCCTGATGCGAAGTTGACAACGTATGTGCCACATCGTGTTGAAGAGGGATATGGGCTTAATTGTGAGGCAATTCGCGAGCTTGCGACGGGACTAGTAAGTGGCGCGGCAAGCAGCGGCATCGCGCATAGCGTCATCGTTTCGGTTGATTGTGGCGTGACAGCAGTTGAGCCGGCGCGGGTTGCGCGAGAGCTTGGCGTTGACCTCATTATTACCGATCATCACAACATGCCCGAGGCGGCGGCGGATGGTTCGCCTGGGTTGCCTGACGCGTATGCGATCGTGCATCCAAGGCTCGGGACCGATGGGAGGGAGAATGGGCCGGGGACATATCCGTTTGGTGAGTTGTGCGGTGCGGGGGTTGCGTTTAAGCTCGCGTGGCGGCTGGCGACGATGGCGTCTGGCAGCAGCAAAGTTGCGCCCGCGCTTCGGCAGTTGCTTCTTGACATGCTCGCGCTGGCGTCGCTTGGAGTGGTCGCGGATGTGGTGCCTTTGCTTGGCGAAAATCGCGTGATGGCACGGCATGGGCTGCGGCGGATCAAGGGCTCGACGCTAGTTGGATTGCGTGCGCTCGTTGAAGCATCGGGTTTGTCTGGGGACAACGTTGATGCGGTGGATGTGGGGTTTAAGCTTGGGCCGCGGCTCAATGCGTGCGGGCGGATGGGGCACGCGAGCGAAGCGGTTGAACTCTTTACGACGGCGACGCCGGAGCGTGCGCAAGAGATCGCCGAAGGGTTGACGACGCTCAACACTAAACGCAGGTCAACCGAGGTTGCGATTCTAAAGCGAGCGGTAGAGATGGCGGAAGAAGCTGGGATGACTTTGCCTGGGCGTCGCGCAATTGTGCTTGCGCATCGAGATTGGCACGCGGGCGTGGTGGGGATTGTGTGCTCGCGGATGGTGGAGAAATTTCATAGGCCGACGATCTTGATGGCGGCGGGTGAAGGGGGCTGCCACGGGTCGGGACGATCGGTTGATGGGTTTAGTTTGCATCGCGCGCTGGTGCGGTGCGCGGAGCATTTGGCTGGGTTTGGTGGGCACGATATGGCCGCGGGGGTTCGGGTGGCGCATGAGAATGTCGCGCGGTTCGCCGAGGCGTTTATCGAGGTTGCGAACGAAGAGATCGGGGAGAGTGATCTGGTGTCGGTGTCGGAGTTTGATGTGGAGGGAAGGATTCAGGACATGTCATTGTCGCAGGTGCAAGCGTTGGAGCAGCTCGCGCCATTTGGTAGGTCGAACCCGTCGCCGATTGTGCGGCTTCGTGGCGTGCGTATTGAGACTCGCCCCGAAACCTTTGGCAAGTACAACAAGCACTTGTCGTTTCGCGTGAGCGAAGTGGGGAAGATCGCGCCGCAGCTTCGGCTGGTGGGGTGGAACTGGGCGGGTCAGATTGATCGCGTGCCACGGGGCGCCAAGATCGAGGCGTTGATCAAGCCACGGGTATCGATCTTTGCGGGAAATGCGAATGTGGAAGGCGAGATCGTGGATGTGCTGGTTGAGTAGGTAAGGCTAGCAGAAAGGCCAATACTACATAGATCAAATGCCTTTCGTCGGCGGCGCGCGGCGACGCGAGCCCTGAACATAAAGAGCCCGCGTGCCGGTACAAATACATTGAATACGTTCGATTGGCGAGCTCGTTAAGTAGCCGAGTCAGTTCGACGAACCGTTGCCCGAAGCCGCGTTGGTGATGACTGGATTGCCAATAAGATTTGTTGTCGGGTTTGTGGTTGGGTTTGTCGCATTCGCAGCCGTGGCCAGCGATTGCTGCATGCGGACCGCAGGCTCATAGTTGGGCTGGATTTCGACCGCCTTGGCAAAGGCACGGCTTGCGGCGGCTTGGTTGCCTCGGTCGTTCAAGATCATTCCAAAGAGTGTGAGGCTTGCGGCGTCTGGCTTCATCGCGATGGCTTGTTCGATGCTGGCCTGCGCACCGGGAAGGTCGCTTATGCCGCGTTGAACTAGGGCGCGAAGGACGTAGCCTTCGGGCTGCTTGGGAGAGAGAGCAATCACGCGATTTGCAGCGGCACGAGCCCGGCCAAAGTCCCTGACTTCGACCGACACTTTCGCCAGCATTGACCATGCTTCGATATCGTTGGCGCCTGCGTCGCTGCTGGTGGTTTCGATCAGGATCGTGCGAGCATCAACCACGCGCCCAAGCTCAACCAGGCAGCGTGCTCGCAAGATGCGTAGGTCGCGGCGGTCGGTAAGTTCTGGACGCCTGAGCAATTGCTGGAGGTTGGATTCGGCCTGACCAAATTCGCCTACCGCGATCTGCGTGCGCGAGAGGTCCTCGATGATCGTGGCATCATCTGGCGCGAGCAGGCGTGCTTCGCTAAAGAGCTGGACGGCAGCCTCTTTGTTGCCCTTCATCAGCTCGATATGGCCACGCAAATGGCGGATGCCTGGGTTGTGCTTGAATTGGCCGGAGCGAGCTTTAAGGAAGCTCTCGGCGCGCGCGATGTCGCGGGCGTCGATCATGTTTTCGGCGGCGGCAATAGCATACTGCGCGTTGGTGGGTTGGAGGTTGGAAGCTCTTTCAAAGGCGAGGATCGCGGCGGGGGTGTCGTCGACACGCTCGGCGAGCAAGCCCTGGAAATATTGTACTTCGGCATCTTCAGGGCCAAGCTCTTGGGCTTTGGTAAAGGCTTCACTCGCGGCTTGCACGTTGCCCATTTCCATCATGATTCGGCCACGCAGCAACTGCGAGCGAACGACCTTGGAATTGAGTGAGATGGAATAGTCGCAGTGCCTGATTGCTTTGGGAAGATCGCCAGCAAGGAAGGCCTGAAGAGCCATCTGGTGTTCGGTGGCGGCCTTGAGGCCTTCCATCTTGACCTTGGCAGTTGAGACGCGTTCTTTGGTGTAGGTGCCTTGCGTGCCGCAGCCGCTGAGGGTCAGGAGCGCGATAGCGACGCACGAAGCAACTCTCGCGACACGAAGCGTGCGCGTAGCAGCGGAGAATGCGATAGCGCGAGGATTGGCCATGTTTGGCTCCCTTTCAATGAGGCGCGGTCTTGGGTTGTTGCGAGCGTGCCACCGAACGTGAACACAGGCGGCTCATTCGTGAAACACCTTCGCACGGTGTCCCGTGCGAGGGCGTGGGTGGATCAAGAAAGGTCAGAACATACGAATGATCGGACCAAAGAGGTTGCTGATTTACTTGTGTTCAACAGGAGATTCATTAATATTCGAGCCCTGTGCCGCGTTGGTGAGCGAGTTGGGTTCGCTAGTGGTGGTCGATGAGGTGGAGTTGGGGTTGGACGCATTCTGGTACTGGGGCTGCTGGTACCACTGCGAGACGTAGCCACGGGCGAAGGAAGCGTTGGGGCTCATGCCAGCCCAAGCGAACCATGAAGCGATGGTGTCACGCTGGCTGAGCCATTGCGACTTGTCGGTGGTGGCGAAGTGTGCGTCCTGCGTGGAGAATTCGTTCTCGAAGAAGTCCGACTGGGCGGAGGTGTCTTCGGTGATGGCTTGGGTATTCGACACAACCTGCGTGTACGAGTTCGTCGTGTTAAGTTCAGAAGAGTTGGTGTTGAAGCCTGTGTTGGGATTGGTATTGAGATTGGCGTTGGCTTTGCTACCCAAGGTGGAAGTGGGGGTGTAGGGGTTGTTGTGCTGGATTACAGGCAGTGGCTGGAGAGCAGGAACTGGGTGAAGAGCGAGAGCTGGCTCGTGAATGCCGCTTTGTACAAACAACGTTTCGCTCATGGCGTTCTGATTCGTGTTGGTATTGAACGAGACCGAGTTTGCCGTGCTCGACTCGTTGAAGGTGCTGTTAGTATTGAAGGTGGCCAGGTTCAAGTCGTTCGAGGTATTGATGTTGTTCGTGTTCGAACCATCGGTGAGCGGTGTCATCGGAGTAGACGCAGCAGGAGCCGTTGACGCGCCCGGGGTCTGGCCACGAAGGATGTCGTCGAGCATCGATCGGCTAGGCCAATCGGTATTTTCGCCACCGACGCGAGCGCGAAGCTGGATGGCTTCAGGCTGCGATGGGTTGAGGAAAAGCGACTGACGCAGCTTCCACTGAGCGGCTTCGTTGTCGCCCGCACGAGCAAGTTCCTGGGCTTCAAGGTTGAGCATCGCGGTGCGGCGTTCACGGCTCCAGAAGAGAAGACCTTCACGCGTGCCAGCGCGTACATTCTCGAGCGATTCGAGTGCCGCCTTGCCCTGATCGGCGAGGGCCTGATCATTGATGATGGTGGGGGTGACGAGGAAGATGATCTCGTTGCGATTGGTTGTGTCTTCATTGCCACGGAAGGCGCTGCCCAGAACGGGGATGTCGCCCAGGAGCGGAATCTGGCGACGAGTAGCCTTGGTGGTCTCGCTGAAGAGGCCGCCTAGGACAACGGTTTGGCCATCACGAACCAGAACATTGGTAGTAAGTTCGTTGGTGAGTTCGTCGGGAATGGTGACGCCACCACCAGTGGAGTTGGTGGTCTCGCGGATGACCGCGTCGGAGACCTGTGGCTTGAGCTCCATTCGGATCATGCCTTCGGTGGTGACGAAGGGGCGGAAGTAGAGCTGAGTACCCGTGTCGAGGAACTCGACGGTTTGCGTCGAAGCGGTGTCGGTGGTCGTCGTGCTGAGATAGCCGACCTTTCTGCCGACGAGGACTCGGCTAGGTTGGCGGTTGAGGGTCAGGATCTTGGGGTTGGAAACGATGGTGGTATCTGTGACTTCATCGAGCACACGGAGGAAGACTGCGACATCGTTGGAGACGACGCCGACCTTGAGGCCGCCTTTGCTAGCGGTGTTTCCAACGGTTGAGGAGATGGCCGACGCGCCGCGGTCAGCGGGAAGAACCGAGCTGCCGCCGGATCGACCGCCGATGAGTGAATTTGCGGCCTGTAACGGACCACCGATCTGCACGAAGTCACCGAAGTTCATGTTGGCGATGATTGAGAAGTCAACGCCAAATGCGTTGTCCTCGCTGAGCTGGGTCTGAAGGATGGTGGCTTCGACAAGGACCTGTGCCGGGCGGGTGTCGAGCGAGCGAACGAGTGTTTCAATCTCGGCGACGTTCTGCTCATAATCGAAGACGACCAGGACCGCGCTGTTGGAGTATTCATCGCTGCCGGTGGGGGTGTCGCCGATCGACGGGAACTGAGCAGTCTTGCCGTTGGTCTTGATCTGGCCGGTGTCGGAGAGGAGGGGCTTGACAAATTCGGCTGCGTCATTGGAATTGAGGTAGTTGAGCTCGATGACGCGGCTGATGCGTACTCGGCTGGCCTTCTCGATTTCCTTGAGTTCATCGAGCGTGTAGACATACACGAAGTTGCCCTGCTCGACGTAACCCAAGCCGTTGGCATTGAGGATGGCGTCCAATGCCTCGAAGAAGGTCACGCGGTAGAGGTTGGCGGTGACGCGCGACGAGACGTTCTTGCTCGCGATGATGTTCTTCTGGCTCTGGATCGAGAGCATTTCCAGAACAGTCGCAAGGTCTTCGTCCGCAACATGAAGGTCTACCAGGTTGTTCTCATCGACCTTCACGCGTGGATCATTTTTGGTCGCAGTGCCTACTGCGGACTTCGCAGCAGAGGCTGCGGCGGGGTTGTCCTGCGCGATGGCTGGCATGCCTGCGCAAGCAACAAGGGCTGCCGCGGTGATGACCCGACGAAACGCACGAGTAGAACGCTGAGTATTGATCGCCATTTTGAAAAACCTCGGATTCGGATGTGCGAGTACTTCGACGCGGCGCGTGTGTGGTGAAGGTTGTGAGCCAGAAGAGGTGAGTTTTTAGTACGCCTTATCTGGACCACGAACCAAGCACGCGATCGCCTTTAGCGTCGTCCGTATTTCCGCGCGACTTTGGGTAAGCAGCGCAGAGTGCGTAACTTGGTTGAAATAAGCGGTTTGAGGAGATGTACTTGGGATATGAAGACACAAAAGAACCCTATTAATGCGCATAATTCGCGCATTTGGCACATGTAACCACGATCGGAACATGAGCATTGGTGACATACGATCAGTGAACGTGGCGTGCGCGTGCTTTGGGTTGTTGTGCAGGCAAGCACTGCGTGTCTAGTGTTGCGTATTCTCGCGCATGGCGACTCTTCCACGAGCGCTGCGACGAGTGATCGAAACCAGAGTTATTCGTGTTTCCAGGAGTTGAACCATGTCGATCGTGACTGAACCCAAGACGAGCATAAAGAATGTGGACACGATTTTGGTGACTGCACGAAAGACTTTCGGGTACGCCGAAAAGTTGCTGGCGGGAATCGATCCCGTTGCCGCCGCTCGCTTCCCACGCTTTGGAAGCGGCGCAAATCAGACTGTGATAAACACCAACCACCCTGTGTTTGTATATGGCCATCTCGCGGTGTATCCGTCACGGATGCTTGAGATCGTCGGGATGGATGCGTCGGCGGTGAAGCCTAACGAAACCTATGCCAAACTCTTCCCGGCGGGCGTCGAGTGCGTTGACGACATGGCTGGGAATGTGTACCCAAGCTTGCACGAAGTGGCAGAGAACTGCATGAAATGGAACACGCTGGCGATGGACAAGTTGGCGGGGTTGAGCGACGAAGCGTTCAACGCCGAAAACACCAATGAAAGGTCGCGCGAGTCATTCCCACGGATCGGTATTTTGCTCACGTTCTTGTTGAACAACCATCCGATGATGCACCTTGGCCAGGTGAGCGCTTGGCGTCGGTGTTTCGGAATGCCCGCGGCGATGTGATGATAGTAATTTGGTAAAACTAACTAAACACGAACCTCATGTAGACTTTATTGTTCGCATTTGGTTAGTATTTTTTACTGATTAAATTATAAAAGATTATTGAAGAAGATGATTCACAAGACGCTTGCTCGCACACTCACTGACGGGTACGATGAGAGGTTGGACTTGGGTTGGTATGGTCGGCGTAGCCCTGCACCAAAGTAGACCCAAGTTTACATCGAACGTGAGCGGTTCGTAGCTCGCGTACGAGATGGCAAAGGCATCATGCCAGAGTGCTCCATACATGATCGATTCGTTTGGAGCTCTTCTTGTGGGAGTATACGAGTCTTGAGAGTATACAGGTCTTGGAAGTATACAGTCTTGGCAGCATACAGGCATGATGTTTTGGGGCGGCGAGTTCAAGCCGAGAACATGGATCAAGCGTTAATTCAGGCGTTGAACGACACACAAATCTAGTGGCGAATTGGCTTTCGGTGCGGCGTACGCGCGTTGCACACGAAGAGCTTTATTCCCATCGAGAGGAATCCGATGGCAGGGATGTCTTCTACCGGTCAGAGCAGCAACAGCACTACCACCGTTGACGGAATTCGCAACTTCGCCAAGCGTGGTGATGCGATTCCCGTGCCGGACCTTACTGAGGTTCAGGCGGTGGCGTATGAACGCTTTCTTCAACTTGGTAAGAACCAAGCCGAACGAGACAATCAGGTAGGCCTTGAAGCGCTGATGCGCGAGGTCATGCCAATTGAGAGCTACGACGGGACGATGCGACTGGAATACGTCGCGTACGCCCTCGAAGAGCCTCGGTACACCCCCGACGAATGCCGGGAGCTACGTCTTACCTATGGCCGGCCCTTCAAGGTCACCGTGCGTCTGAAGCGCGAAGGCCGCCCGGACATGCCGGAGGAAGATATTTATCTCGGCGAGTTCCCGATCATGATGGGTGGCGGCGAGTTCATTGTGAACGGTGCCGAACGCGTGATCGTGAGCCAGCTTCATCGTTCGCCTGGCGTTGACTTCTCGATCATGTCCAGCGAAGGCGATCGCCCGTTGCACTCGGCGCGAATCATTCCCGAGCGTGGTAGCTGGTTCGAGCTGGAAGTGACGAAGAAGGACGTTCTGGCGATGCGAATCGACCAGAGCACCAAGATGGCCGCAACGACGTTCCTTCGCTGTTTGGACGAAAGCGTCAGCAGCACGGACCACTTGTTGCAGCTATTTTATGAAGTGAGCGAGATCAAGGCCGATGCCGTCAAGCCGGATCATTGGGCCGCGGAGAGCATTGTAGATACCGAGACGGGCGAAGAGCTCGTGCACGTTGGTCGTCAGATCGGCGAAGAGAACGCGGGGAAGATCATGGCGAGCAGTTTGAAGAAACTGCGCGTGATCGAGAATCCTTCCGACGTGCTCATCTTGAACACGGTCGCGGAAGAGAAGCTCGAAATGTTCGCCGAGCAAGCGGGTACGGATTACGAGCGTGCGCTCCTCAAGCTGTACACCAAGCTACGTCCGGGCAATCCTCCTCAGGTTGAAAAAGCCAAGCAGCTTTTCGCCGAGAAGTTCCTGGATGAGAATCGCTATCGCCTTGGCCGCGTGGGCCGATTCCGCATCAACCGCAAGTTCGACCTCAATGTTCCCGAGGACGTCATGTTCCTGCGGAGCGAGGACTTCCTGCGTGTGGTGCAGTACCTGCTTGACCTTCGCAGCAACCGGACAGACTCAAAGACCGGTCGCCCGGTTGCAATCGTCGATGACATCGACCACTTGGGCAATCGTCGCTTGCGCACGCTCGACGAGCTTGCGGTCGAAGAACTTCGCAAGGGCTTTTTGAAACTAAAACGCACCGTTCAGGAGCGGATGAGTGTCAAGGAACCCGATGAGCTTCTCAAGATCGCGGACCTCGTGAACAGCAAGAGCATTTCGAGCGCGATCGATTTCTTCTTTGGCCGCAGCGAGCTGTCGCAGGTCGTCGACCAGACCAACCCGCTCTCGACGCTGATCCACGAACGCCGACTTTCCGCGCTCGGGCCGGGCGGCTTGAATCGCAAGCGTGCTGGCTTTGAAGTGCGCGATGTCCATATCTCGCACTATGGGCGTATCTGTCCCATCGAGACGCCCGAAGGCACCAACATCGGATTGATCGCGAGCTTGGGTATTTACTCCAGCATCGACGAATACGGCTTTCTTCGCACGCCTTATCGCGAAGCCAAGGACGGCGTGGCGACGGGCAAGATCGTTCACCTTCGTGCAGACGAAGAAATGAAGGCGGTGCTTGCTCCGGCCGACGCGCTGACGATCGAAGGCAAGATCCGCAAGGGCATGGTGATCGCGCGCGTTGACGGCGAACTCTCGCAAGTCGATTCATCCAAGGTCGATTACATCGACATCAGCCCCAAGCAGATCGTCGGCATTTCCGCAGCATTGATCCCGTTCCTTGAGCACGACGACGCCAACCGCGCGCTCATGGGCTCGAACATGCAGCGGCAGGCGGTGCCACTGATTCGCATCGAGCCGCCTTGCGTGGGCACAGGAATTGAGCAGGCGGTCGGCCGCAACTCAGGCATGGTGGTGAAGGCGAAGAATTCGGGCAAGGTGACGGCGGTTGATTCGCAGCGGATCATCGTCGACAACGCCGATGAATACGTGCTTCGCAAATTCGTCGGCTTAAATGAGCGTACCTGCCTCAACCAAAAACCGATCGTAAAGCTTGGCGAGTTGGTCGAAAAAGGTCAGGTCATCGCCGACGGCGCGAGCACCGTGCAGGGCGAGCTTTCCATCGGCAAGAACGTGCTGGTGGCCTTCAACACCTTCGATGGCTACAACTTCGAGGATGCCATCGTTATCAACGAGTGCATCGTCAAGGACGACGTCTTCACATCGATCCACATCGATGCGTACGACGTTGAAATTCGCGAGACCAAGCTCGGTCGCGAAGAGTTCACTCGTGACATCCCCAACGTTTCGGAGCGCATGCTGCGAAACTTGGACGAACTGGGCATTATTCGTCTTGGCGCACGTGTCGGCCCGGGCGACATCCTTGTGGGCAAGGTCAGCCCCAAGAGCAAGACCGAGCTGACTCCTGAAGAAAAGCTGCTCCACGCGATCTTCGGTCGCGCGGGTGAAGATGTGAAGAACGATTCACTCGAAGTGCCCGCGGGCGTCGAGGGGATCGTGATCGGCGCGAAGAAGTTCTCTCGCCGTTTGCACATGAATGAAGAGCAGAAGAAGCAGCTCAAGAAGGACATCGCCGACTACGAGAAGATGATGGACGACAAGGCCATCGGACTCTTCAAGCAGATGGTCAACGCGTTGAACGAGGCGTTGGGCACGCCGATGGTCGATCCCAATACGCGTCAGAAGGTCGGTGCGAGCGACATTCCTGAAGTCATCCTCGAACAGATCCGCACGTTCGATATCAAGTGGGTCAAGGGGAGCAAGGAAACGCGCGTCGATGCCGAGAAGCTGTTTCGCGCGTTCTGGCCACGCGTTGTGGCGATTGGTGCCGAAAAGGCCCGTAAGGTCGCGCACATGAAGCGTGGCGACGAGCTTCCCAGCGGTGTGCTCGAAATGGTCAAGGTGTACATCGCGACCAAACGTCAGTTGTCCATCGGTGACAAGATGGCAGGCCGTCACGGCAACAAGGGCGTCATCGCCCGCATCGTTCCCGAAGAAGAAATGCCCTTCATGGAAGACGGCACCAGCGTTGAGGTCCTACTCAACCCACTGGGCGTGCCTAGCCGCATGAACGTCGGTCAGATTCTTGAAACGCACCTTGGCTGGGCGGCAAAGATCCTGGGCTTCCAGGCGATCTGCCCGGTATTCGACGGCGCAACCGAAGGCGAAGTCTTTGAGGCTATCGCTGAGGCCAACGCGCACGTTGCTCAACGTCTTGTAGATGACGAAAAGAACGGGACGGCGCCACACCCACGCGAGCTCCTCGCGCGGATGCCTTTGTCGGGTAAAATCCAGCTCTTCGACGGCCGAACGGGCGAACCATTCAGCCAGCGGACGGGCGTTGGATTCATGTACATCTTGAAGCTTCACCACTTGGTGGACGACAAGATCCATGCGCGTGCGACGGGTCCATATTCGCTCATCACGCAGCAGCCACTGGGCGGCAAGGCGCGAACCGGTGGCCAGCGCTTCGGCGAAATGGAAGTGTGGGCGTTGGAGGCATATGGCGCGAGCCACATTCTCCAGGAACTGCTCACGGTCAAGAGCGACGACGTCGAAGGTCGTACCAAGATCTACGAGAGCATGGTCAAGGGGCTCAACAAGTTGGAGGCGGGGATGCCTGTTGCCTTCGACGTTCTCTGCAACGAGCTCAAGGGCCTTGGCCTTAACGTCACGCTCGAGAAGAAAAAGACCGAGGCGGGCAGCCTGCTGTAATGGTCTATGTAACGCGGCGAACCTCGTGCGTGGCTGTTTGAGCTTCGCACGTTCTTGTGAGCTTGCCCAAGAGCTGGCTCTTTGATTGATCGTGGTTGGTGTAGGTGTGAAGCTCTGGTAGGCAGGCTTCGCAAGCACAGAGTTCGATAGGCATTGAATTGGTCAGCGGCACCCAAACGCCGCGAAAGCGAGAGGCACATGGCCGAGTCCGTGTACGATCGTGTGAATGATTTCTCCGCCGTCAAAGTCGCGCTGGCTTCGCCACACGACATTCGCGCGTG